>JAQUUP010000008.1 GCA_028693815.1 Candidatus Omnitrophota bacterium | reverse complement strand
GTGCTCTTCCGATCTAGCTGTTGTCATTCCACCAGGCTTTGTAACAATTATCGTTGATATATCCATCAACTCATTAACATTGTTCACGTGAGGGAAAATTCTTATTTTTTGCTTATTTGGAAAACGAATCTTTTTAAGCTTTTTTAAAATCTTTTTATTTGTACCGGCTAAAACAATAAGTTGAAAATTAAAATCTAGCTCTGCAAGACTCGAAACAATAGATCGAATAGGCCCTAGCCCCTGGCCTCCACCCATAATCAAAATGGTTGGAACACCTAAATCAAATCCTAATTTATCAGCAACCTCTTTAACCGGAACAGGCGTATTAAATCTTGGATCAATAGGGATGCCAAAAAGCTTAATTTTTTCTTTGGCAATGCCATCTAAAATCAGACGATCCTGCGCTTCTTTCGTTGGAACAATATAATAATCAACTTCGTCATGAAGCCAATAATGATGCGGTGCAAAATCTGTAAGAACACCTATAAGTTTAACTGGATATTTGTACCGCTTCTTAAAGTCGCCCACCATACCACAAGGAAAAGCCTGAGAGCAAACAACGCAATCAGGTTGAAAACGATTAAAAAGTCGCGCAAGCTTTGGATGCTTCGCGCTATTTAAAATCTTTTTAATATTACCAGTTCGACTAATAAAAACAGGATTATCGTAAAGGTAATCCCAAATTTTTGGACGCCGCTTAATAACGCTCATGTAAGCTCGATTAACAATCTTTTCTAAAATAGGATACACGTAAGCAAACCCATTAATATTCATCGTTTCGATACTAGGATTTACAATCTTCAATGCATTCTCAATTGCCATGGTCGCTCTATGGTGACCCGATGTTTTTGTGATGTGCATTAAAAGTATTCTAGGATTTTCCATGATATTCCTCTATGATAGCAAGCGTTTCTCCAATTTTAGCAGATTTACCCTCAGAAATAATAATTTGTTTCAATATTCCCTTTCGGTCAGATTCAATATTGAAAATTGCTTTGTCTGCAGAAACTTCAACTAAATCCTGATCGATTTCAATCAAATCGCCTTCCTTGGAATACCAGGCCGAAACCGTCACATCTTCAATCCCTTCACCCAAAAATGGAACATTAATTTTTATCATTATCTTAAGATAGAATTTCTAGGTTAAAAATATTTTTAAAACTTAAAACAATCTGTCTTTTAATATCTTTCATTGCAAACTGCTTTCCTGCTTCATTTTCCATAGACGTCATTTCAACGCTAAGACCACATGGCTTAATAATTAAAAAATCTTTTAGATGCGTAGTTACATTTAAGGCAAGCCCATGAAAAGAAACCCATTTCTGAACTCCAATACCAATCGAAGCAATCTTCTTAGGTCCAACCCAAACGCCTGTATGGCCCTTAATCCTACTAGCCAATATACCAAAATATCCCAATAAATCAATAACGACCTGCTCAAGATTAAAAATAAATAATTTTAGATCTTTTCCGAAATAGTTGAGACAAAAAATAGGATACACGACAAGCTGTCCAGGTGTATGAAAAGTAACATCACCTCCACGATCAACTTTCAAAATTTCAATTCCTTTTTTCATCACTTCTTTTGGATCTAACAAAATATTATTTTCATTCGATAAACGTCCCAAAGTAATAACAGGACAATGTTCACATAAAAAAATCTCACAAGAAGCTTGAGCAATTGCTTTTGTGAGTGCTTTTTTTTGAACTTGATACGCTTGCTGGTATCGAACAACTCCTAAATCTGTAACCTTACATATAATATTGCGAGAATATTGAATTGCTGAATTCATCAAATAATTTTAAAATGCAAATTAAAGCTCTCTAACTCGTCGACAAATCGCATCTGCCATTTCTTGAGTCCCTACAGCTGCTAAATCCTCTCTACTCTTCTTTAAATCATACGTAACATCTTTGCCTTCACGAATAATATCCATGATTGCTTTCTCAAGCTTTCGCGCTGCTTGTTTTTCATTTAAATAATCAAGCATCATCACGCCAGATAAAATTGTTGCCGTTGGATTAACCTTGTTTTTTCCTGCATATTTTGGCGCAGACCCATGCACCGGCTCAAATAAAGCGATACCATCTCCAATATTTGCACCCGGGGCAATGCCAAGGCCGCCAGCTAAACCAGCACATAAATCTGAAACAATGTCGCCATAAAGATTCGGTAAAACAAGAACATCGTAATGACCGGGTCGCTGAACAAGTTGCATGCACATATTGTCAACGATAACATCTTCAAAATCAACTTTTTCTTTATATTCTTCAGCAAGTTCACGCCCAATTTTTAAAAACAAGCCATCTGTGAACTTCATAATGTTTGCTTTGTGAACCAAGGAAACTTTCTTTCGCTTGTGCTCAACAGCATAATCAAATGCAAATTTTATAATTCGTTTTGACGCATAAACAGAAATTGGCTTTATAGAAATAGCTGCATCATCTCGAATCTCCCTTGGCTGCAAACCGTTAATTTTTTTAATCAAATCTAAAGTTTCTTTTTGACCTTTTTCAAATTCAATTCCAGCATACAAATCTTCAGTATTTTCTCGAAAAATGATTAAATTCAAATCTTTTGCAATCGATTTTGTCCCTTCAATATATCTTGCCGGACGAACACACGCAAATAGATCTAATTCTTGACGCAGCTGAACATTAACAGAACGAAATCCTTTGCCAACAGGAGTTTCGATCGGACCCTTAATGGCAACCTTATTCTTTCGAATAGATTCAAAAACTTTTTCTGGCAACGGAGTTCCATACTCTTTAATAGCATATGATCCAACAATCTGCTCATCCCAATGAATATCAACACCCGTTGAATCAACGCATTTCTTCATTGCACATGAAACTTCTGGACCGATACCATCGCCTGGAAGCAATGTTACATTATAAGCCATGGACATTCTCTCCTATACAGCTAAACGATTAAATTCTTCTGGATTTTTTGCGCGAGCGATAGCTGTCTCATAAGAAATAATACCTGCTTGGCACATCTCCTGCAAAGACTTATCCATTGTCTTCATTCCATATTTCTGGCCTGTCTGAATTGCCGTTGGAATTTGCTCAATTGCTTGCTCACGAATAAGATGTCGGATACCTGGAGTCGCAACCATAACTTCAGTTGCAAGAATGCGTCCTTTTCCATCTTTTCTTGGAAGTAAATTTTGCGAAACAACACCTGCTAAACAAGATGCAAGCTGCAATTTAACCTGTTCTTGTTGATGCGGAGGAAATACGTCAATAATACGCTCAATCGTTTGAGGCGCATCCGGTGTATGCAATGTCGCTAAAACCAGATGACCTGTTTCTGCCGCTGTAAGCGCAGTTGAAATTGTTTCAAGGTCTCGCATTTCTCCAACAACAATAACATCAGGATCTTGGCGCAAACATCTTTTTAATGCTTCAGCAAATGAATGAGTATCATTATAGACTTCTCGCTGCTTAATGACAGACATTTTGTTATAATGAATATATTCAATAGGATCTTCAATACAAATAATGAGATTAGCTCGCTCATTGTTAATCATATCAATCATCGCAGAAAGAGTCGTTGTCTTTCCTGCACCAGTTGGACCTGTAACTAAAACAAGACCTGTCGTTCGCTTAGCAAAATCACGAATAACATCAGGAAGACCAAGATCATCAAGACTTGGAATAAAAAGCGGAATGCGCCTTAGCGCCATTTCAACACATCCTCTTTGCACGTGTACATTCGCACGAAATCGATCAAGCCCAGGAATTGCAATTGAGAAATCAAGCTCAAGCCTCTTTTCGAATTGCTCTTTCTGATCATCTGTCAAAAGACCATAAATCATCTTTTTTAATGTGTCTTTGTCTAGTGGATCTATATCTGTGACAACTAATGCACCGTCTAAGCGCAAAACAGGCGGAGTATCTTCAGTAAGATGGAGATCTGAAGCTTTCTTTTCAATCGCTAAAAGCAATAATTCTCGAATATCTGTTACTTTTCCCATAATTCCTTCCTATCTTTTTTTGGCCCAGTCCGCAATGCGACGGATGCCTTCCTCGATACGCTCAGTAGAAGTTGCAAAACTTAATCTTAAATATTGATCCGCTCCAAATCCTTTTCCAGGAATACACGCAACATCTGTTACATCTAAAACTTCTTTAGCAATTGAAACAGAATCTTCTTTAAATTTGCTAATATCACAAAAGACATAAAACGCGCCCTTAGGATAAATATAACTAATTTCAGGAACCTTATCTAGGCATTTCAAGATTACATCTCGCCTTTTAATAAACTCTTTCTTCATTTCATCAAGGCTCGCCGCTGGTGCATTCAGAGCTGCGAGTGCTGCAACTTGGCTAATCGATGTTGGATTAGAGGTTGAGTGATCTTGAATCTTCTTGACATTCTCAACAATTTCTTTTGATGCCCCAAAATATCCAATACGCCATCCTGTCATTGAATAAGCTTTTGAAACACCGTTGACTGTTATAGTCAAATCATAAATATCTTTATTCAAAGAAGCAAACGATGTATATGGTTCATCTGTATAACATAATTTCTCGTAAATTTCATCACTAACAACAAAAATATTTCTCTTAACGCATACTTCAGCAATCCCCATCAATTCTGTTTTAGAATATACTGTCCCCGTCGGATTTGAAGGAGAATTTAAAATAAGAAGTTTCGTGCTTGGAGAAATATTTTCTTCTAACTGTTCTGGCGTAATTTTAAAATCATTATCAGAAAATGTTTCTAAAAACTTTGCCGTTGCCCCTGCCAACTTTACCATTTCAGGATAGCTGACCCAGTAGGGCGAAGGAATCAAAACCTCATCACCCTGCTCAACGAGCGCCTGCATTAAATTATACAAGCAATGTTTTGCACCACAAGAAACAACAATCTGTGTTACAGGATCATAAGAAATATTATTATCTATTTTGAATTTCTTGGCAATCGCTTTTCTTAAATCAAGAGTGCCAATGCTAGGAGTGTATTTTGTAAATCCATTTTTAATGGCTTCAATAGCTGCATTTTTAATAAAATCTGGTGTATCAAAATCAGGCTCACCAGCAGCGAAATTAACAACATCATGCCCTTGAGCTTTAAGCTCTTTTGCTCGAGCAGTAATAGCCAATGTTGATGACCCTTCAACGCTCTTTGCTCTTCGAGAAACAGGCATAACAAAATATCCTTTACTTTTCAGTATCTTTTCTGAAGATTTTCTTAATTCCCCTAGCAACTTTTGTAGAAGACTTTTCTTTGACTTTATCAGAAGGCTTGCTGTTCTCTGCTTTCTTTTTTGCAGGCTTTTCTTTCTCAGCACCTTTTAAAGAAGTTGTTTTTTCAACCTTCGAATGATCGTCTTTTTCTACCTTGATACCTTTGCCTTTAGGTTTTTCTTTCTTTTCAGAAATAACTTCTGCTTTTTCAGTAAGCTCTAAAATTGCAACCGTCGCATTATCGCCTCGTCTATTTTTCGCAAGACGAATAACACGCGTGTAGCCACCTTGCCGATTCTTAAAAAGAGGTGCAATCTCATCAAATAATTTGCTTACCAATCGATGATTACATAAAATGGCATATGCGTTTCGTTTTGCTGCTAATGTTCCTTTTTTTCCAAATGTAATAAGCTTATCGACAAGCTTTCGAGATTCTTTAGCTTTAACAAGAGTTGTCTGTATTCTTCCTTTGAGCAACGTTGCCTTTGCAATATCTCTAACCGTTGCTTTACGCAAGGCAGAGTTTCGTCCGAATGTTTTTCCTGATTTACCGTGTCTCATATGGCCCTTTTATTTTTAGTCTTTTTGTCTCAATTTCTTCAAGTCAATCTTTATGCCAAGGTCTAAGCCCATAGCCTTTAGAATTTCACCGATTTCTGTTAGCGATTTCTTACCAAAATTTCGAAATCCTAAAAGTTCCGATTCAGTTCTGCGAACTAAGTCCGCAATCGTCTTAATGTTTGACTCTCGCAAACAATTTGAACTTCTAACAGAAAGCTCTAACTCAGAAATCGGAAGACGTAATTTTTCGTAAAGTACTTTTTCCTCTGCAGAAACCTCTTCCTCTTCCTCCTCTTCTTCAGGAAGCTGACCGTAACTAACAAAGACATCTAGATGTCTTTGTAAAATATTTGCACCATAAAGCAACGCTTCTTTTGGATTAACGCCGCCATTCGTAACAATTTCTAAAATCAATTTATCATAATCTGTTTTTTGTCCAACACGAGTATTTTCAACAAGAAAATTGACCTTTACAATTGGTGTAAAAATTGAATCAACAGCAATCGTCCCAACAGCAGCATCTGCTTTTTTGTTAGCATCAGAAGGAACATATCCGCGTCCACGAGAAACTTCCATCTCCATACTGAATTTTACATCCTGCGTTAATGTTAAAATAAGCAACTCTGGATTCAATACTTCAACAGTTTCATCACAAATAATATCCTTAGCGCGAACCTCACCCTTTTTATCAACTTTAATATAAATTGTTTTAGCAACCTTAGAATGCGACCGAAGAATAAGCTGCTTAATATTAAGAATAATATCAACAACTGACTCTAAAACGCCCGGAATTGTTGAAAATTCATGCTGAACGCCATCAATGCGAATCGAAGTAACAGCACTGCCTTCTAAAGAGGACAATAAAATTCTTCGAAGTGAATTACCTAAAGTAACTCCATACCCTCTTTCAAATGGCTCAGCGATAAACTTACCATATGTATCGGTATAGCTTGATTCATCACACTCTAGCCGTTTTGGCATTTGGAAATCTCTCCACTTGACACCCATGTATTCCTCCTACATTATATTAAATAATCTAAATAAATTATCGAGAATAAAGCTCGACGATTAACTGTTCGTTGATCGGAAACTCAATGTCTTCACGTTCCGGCAATCGCAACACCTTCCCTTTAACCTTTTGGTCTTCAACACTCACCCAAGCAGGAACAGCGCGAACCTTGGATGTCTCGATATTTTCTCGTACAAGCTTCTCACCTTTTTTCTTAAAACATAGCTCAACTTCATCTCCCTTTTTAATCAAGAAAGAAGGAATATTGACTCTTTTACCATTCACATGAGTATAGGCATGATTTACAATTTGACGCGCCTGTTTTCGAGACGCTGCAAACCCCATACGATAAACAACATTATCAAGACGTCTTTCTAGAAATTGAAGTAAAATATGGCCTGTAACACCTTTGGTTTTAGCAGCCTTCTCAAAATACCCTCTAAATTGTTTCTCTAAAATACCATATATTCTTTTGGTCTTTTGCTTTTCTCTAAGCTGTAAACCAAAATTTGACATTTTAGTGCGTCTTTGCCCATGTTGACCAGGCGGATATTCTCGTCGAGCAACTGCACATCGATGAGTATGGCAGCGAGCTCCTTTTAAGAATAGCTTTTCTCCTTCTCGTCGACACTTTCGGCAACTAGCCTCTAAATCTCTTGCCATTATTAATAACTCCCTTTTTAAACTCTACGTTTTTTACGTGGCCGACATCCATTGTGCGGCACAGGCGTAACATCGCGAATTATTGTTATTTTCAATCCTGCCGCTGAAACAGCTCGAATCGCAGATTCGCGTCCAGCTCCAGGACCTTTAACATAAACTTCAACAGTTTCAATGCCAAGCTCTTTCGCTTTTTTAGCAGCATTAGACGCAGCGATTTGAGCAGCAAACGGCGTTGACTTTTTTGACCCTTTAAATCCAACATGACCCGGGCTTGAAGAAACAATTACGTTGCCCTGCATATCGGTGATAGCAACGATTGTATTATTAAAACTAGCTTTAATATGAACAGCACCGCTACTAACGCCCTTAAGTGCTTTCTTTTTTGCTTTATCTTTTTTCTTTATCGGTAGTTTCGCCATCTTTTCTCCTTTTATTTTTTAGAAGGCATTGACATCATGACTTTCTTTTTCCCTTTGCGAGTTCTTGCATTTGTTTTTGTTCTTTGCCCTCGCGCAGGTAGCCCCCTTTTATGGCGGAGTCCTCTATAAGAACCAATATCAATTAACCGTCGGATATTTTGCGCCACGTCTCTTCGCAAATCACCTTCAATTCGATAATCTTTCTGAATAATCAGCGTAATTCTCGAAACTTCTTCTTCCGTTAAATCTTTAGCTCTTCTATTCTTATCAATTTGGGCTTGTTCTAAAATCTTTAAGCAATTCTTTGGCCCAACCCCATAAAGATACGGCAATGCCGCTTCAATTCGCTTTTCTTTTGGAAGATCAACACCTAAAATTCTTGGCATAACTTATCCTTGTCTTTGTTTATGTTTTGGATTTGTACAAATAACTCTAACAACGTTCTTGCGTCGAACGACTTTGCAATTATTACAAATTCTTTTAACAGAAGATTTTACTTTCATTTTATTTTTCCCTATAGGTAATTCGTCCTCTTGTTAGATCATACGGAGAAAGCTCAACTTTCACCTTATCTCCTGGAAGCAAACGAATAAAATGCACTCGCATTTTTCCTGAAATATGAGCCAACACCTTATGCCCGTTTTCAAGCTCTACCTGAAACATAGCATTCGGCAGCGCCTCTTTGATGATTCCTTCAACCTCTATTAGTTCTTCTTTAGCCATTTATTTTCGTTAATATTTCTGGGCCATTGGCTGTAACAACAACTGTGTGTTCAAAATGAGCTGATGGTTTCTTGTCAAGCGTTACAACCGTCCATTTATCATCTAAAATCTTTGTCCTGTATGTGCCTAAATTGATCATTGGTTCAATTGCAAAAACCATTCCTTCCTGCAAAGTGGGACCAGATCTCGGTAAACCAAAATTAGGAACCTCTGGCTCTTCATGCAAAGACCTTCCAATGCCATGGCCAACAAAATCTCGAACAACGGAAAATCCAAAAGGTTCTACAAAACTTTGAATCGCAAATCCAATATCAGAGAGATAATTTCTTGCTTTAGCCTGCTCGATTCCCTTATATAAAGATTGTTCGGTTACATCAATAAGCTTTTGTTTTATTTCGTCTAAATCCCCAAATCCAATTGTAAATGCAGAATCAGAAAACCATCCATCTAAAACAAGTCCCATATCAATGCTCACAATGTCACCATCTTTAACAACCCGATTGCTTGGAATCCCATGAACAATTTCTTCGTTAACAGAAATACATGCCGTTGCCGGAAAACCACGATAGCCCTTAAACGCTGGCGCTGCTTTTTTTCGGTCAATTAATTGCTCAGCGATCTTATCTATCTCAAGGGTTGTCATCCCCACTTTCAAAGAACTTTTTAAATCTTGAATAACAGAAGCAAGAGCCTTGCCGGCTCTGCGCATTTTTTCAATTTCCTGCTTTGATTTTAAAAGTATCAATTTTTCCGTCTTTTTTAAATATTTCTAACAAATAATCCTTCAAGCGATTTGCCTCTTGGTTTCCATCTGCCTTTAAAAGAATTCCCTTCGCTTGATAATATTCAACAATTGGTGCAGTATTTTCTAAATAAACATTAATTCTCTTACGAATTGTTTCTTCATTGTCATCCACTCGCTGATATAATTCACCATCACAAGAATCACAAACACCCTCTTTTTTAGATGGCATATTAACAGTATGATAAAGAGCTCCACAACTTCTGCAAACCCGACGGCCTGTTAATCGTTGAATGACAATTTCGCTATCAACTTCCATGCAAACAACATAATCAATCGGCTGACACAAACTTTCAACAATTGCATCTAAATCTTGAGCCTGCTGCTTTGTTCTTGGAAATCCATCCAAAAGATATCCATTTGGTGCAAATGTTTTATCTTTTAACCGATTTTCAATAATGCGCGTGACAACATCATCTGGAACAAGACCACCACTCTCAACAAAACTTTTTACTTCTTGTCCGAGAGGCGTGCAGTTCTTCATTTCTTCTCTTAAAATATCGCCCATCGAAACATGCTTTAAATTCAAAACTTTTTCTAAAAGCTTTGCTTGCGTTCCCTTACCTGCACCTGGCGCCCCTAATAAGATTAATCTCATTTTCGCCCTCTCAGATGCCCTGTTTTCATAAATCCATCATAATGTCTCATTAAAAGTTGCGACTCCATCTGCTTAACCGTGTCAAGCATAACACCAACGATAATCAAAATACCCGTTCCACCAAAAAATGATGCAACCAAATATGGAACTTTAAAAAATGCCATAATAGCATCCGGCATAACCGCAATCACACACATAAAGAATGCACCAGCTAAAGTAATACGCGTCATAACAAAATCTAAGAAATCAGCCGTTGGCACTCCTGGTCGAACACCAGGAATAAATCCCCCGTGCTTTTTCATATTCTCAGCAACATCAACCGGATTAAAAACAATCGCTGTATAAAAATAACAGAAAAAGATAATCAATAATCCATATAAAAAATAATATGCCGCATGTCCACGCATAAAAAAGCTTGCAAATGATTGCAACCCTTGATGCGGAATAAAACTTGCTAAAGTTGCTGGAAAAAGTAAAATTGATTGTGCAAAAATAATCGCAATAATACCAGCTGTATCAACCTTCAAAGGAATATAAGTACTTTGCCCACCATAAACTTTTCTTCCAACAATACGGCGTGCGTATTGCACAGGGATTCGACGTTGTCCTTGCGTAATTAAAGTAATTGAAAAGATAACACCAACTAAAAATCCTATCATCAAAAGCAAGGTCAATGGCTGAATCTGCCTCATCGATGCTGTTTTAGGTGACAATAATACAATCAATGTCTTAATCGCATCTGGCGCACGAGATAAAATACCAGCTGCAATAACAAGCGAAATGCCTTGTCCAATTCCTTTTTCTTGAATTTGTTCTCCAAGCCACATCAAAAGAACTGTACCAGATGCAAGAGTTAAAACGGTTGTAAGGCGAAATGCCCAACCTGGATCATTAACAACTTGCAACCCTTGAAACGCTTGCGGGCTCTCTAACCATAAGGCAATAAAATAAGATTGCACAATTGCTAAACCAAGTGTTCCATATCGTGTATATTGATTTATTTTCTGATATCCAGCCTGGCCTTCTTTAGACAATTTCTCTAAGGCTGGAATGACGGCTGTCAAAAGCTGCATAATAATGGAACTTGAAATATACGGCATAATCCCTAAAGAAAATACTGTCATCTTCTGCAAAGCGCCACCAGAAAACATATTCATCATGCCAAAGATCGTTCCACCGCCTGAAGATTCATTAATCCGACGAAAAAACTCTGCTAATATCGAACCATTAACTCCTGGAGTCGGAATATGACATCCAACACGATAAGCAAAGATAATAACTAATGTAAAAAGAATCTTTTTTCTTAAATCAGGTATTTTAAAACAATTCGAAAATGCTTTTAGCATAAAAATCTCTATATTTTTTTCTTAATTGGTTCGATTTTTCCGCCTGCTTTGACAATTTTTTCTTCAGCAGACTTCGAAAGAGCATGAACTTGAACTGTTAAAGGTTTTGAAACCTCACCAACGCCTAGAATCTTTACTCGCTTAGAGCTACTTTTAATCAATCCTTTTTCCTTTAAGAACTCTGGACTAACCACCGTTCCTTCTTTAACCTTAGAAAGACTGGCAAGATTAACAAGCTGATAAATACGAGGATTTCTTACTCTAAATCCGACCTTTGGAAGCCGGCGAATCAAAGGCATTTGTCCACCTTCAAGTCCATGAATAATAGAGCGTCCAGAACGAGATTTTTGACCATTTTCTCCTCGGCCAGCAGTTTTTCCCCTACCAGATCCCTGACCACGACCTACAATTCTTTTCTTTTTTCGCGCCCCTTTAGGCTTACCTATTTCATGCAGAAACACTTGGCACTTCTCCAATTTCTTTAAACGGTTTCAATCGAGTTAAGCCATCAACTGTCGCCTTAACAATATTAATCGGATTATTTGACCTATGACATTTTGTTAGGATATTTCTAATCCCAGATGCATCACAAACTGCACGTACTGGACCTGCCGCAATAACACCAGTACCTTCTGATGCCGGCTTTAATAAAACAGTCGCTCCTCCGCATCGGCCGATAATTTCATGAGAAATTGTTCCCTTGCGCACAGAAATATCAAGCAAATTTTTCTTAGCAACACGCATTGACTTTTGAATAGCCGTTGCAACTTCAGGTGCTTTTCCTAAATAATACCCAACTTTTCCTTTACCATCGCCAACAACAACAAGAGCGCTAAAAGACATTTTCTTTCCACCCTTTGTGACTTTTGTGACACGATTAATAGCAATAACTTTTTCAATAAATCCAGAATCATCTTGCTGTCTTTTAGCTGGCTTAGTCCATTTTTTCTTTTTTCTATCAGAAAAATCTCTTGAAGAATCTTTAGGCTCTGGACCTTTATTTTCACTTTCAGGAACAGTAGTTTCTTCGGCAGCAGTTGAATCAGCAGGTTTTTTGTCTGTGGACGAAGTTTCAGATTTGACTTCTTTTTCTTCCACAGAAAGACTCTCCTGAACTTTTTCTTCTAGATTTTCTTGCTCAACATCTTTTTTTATATTTTTATCTTCAGTCATTAGAACTCCAGTCCACCTTTTCTTGCCGCCTCAGCAAAAGCCTTTACACGTCCGTGATAAAGATAGCCGCCGCGATCAAAACATACCTTTTTAATTCCTTTTTCCTTAGCTCTTGTAGAAAAAGCTTCTCCTAAAATAGTTGCCCCTTTAATATTTCCACAAGTCTTTAGATTACCCTTTATATCTTTATGCGCAGTTGACATTCCAATTAATGTTTTTCTCTCAACATCATCAACTAAAGACACAGACATATTCTTTAAGCTCCGGTGAATACACATTCTTGGCACTTGCGAAGTCCCTTGAACTTTTTTACTAATCCTTTTGTGACGTAAAACTCTTTTTTGTTCTTTTGTATTAATCATTTTAATTACTTTGTAACAGATTTTCCTTGTTTGCGTTTAACAATTTCCCCTGAATATCGTATACCTTTTCCCTTGTAAGGCTCTGGTGGCTTAATCTTTCTAATCTTTGCAACAATATTTCCCAAAGAAACATTATCAATCGATTCAAATTCAAGCTCTGTCGGGGTTATCGCTTTAACTTGGATTTCGTTTGGAACAACAAATTCAACTGGATGGCTAAATCCAAGATTTAGCACAATCTTCTGGCCCTGGATCTGCGCTCGAAAACCAATTCCTTGAATCTCAAGTTTTTTCTTATGTCCGGTAGAAACACCCGTCATCATGTTGACTATCCGAGCTCGAATTGTCCCATGATTTGATCGATCCTGCTTAATATCAGATTTTCGATTAACAAAGATTTTCTCATCTTTGCTTTCAACAGAAATTCCAAAAGGAATTTCAAGAGTAAGCTTTCCCTTTGATCCTTCGACAAAGACGTTGTCACCATTAACAGCAACTTTTACGCCTTTAGGAACAACAATTGTTTTCTTTCCTATTCTTGACATATTTCTCCTACCAAATGTAACACAAAACTTCTCCGCCAACTTTAAGCTCTCGAGCTTGACGATCGTCCATTACGCCTTTAGATGTTGAAATCACAGCTGATCCCAAACCATTTAAAACTCTTGGAATTTTGTCATGCGTTGCATAAACTCTTAACCCTGGTTTTGAAATTCGTTTTAGCCCAATAATAAACGGTTTCTTATTTTTTTCATATTTTAGATAAATTTTAATCGTTCCCTGCACACTATCTTTCAATAGCCGAAATTCTTCAATATATCCATCCTCTTTAAAAATCTCTAAAATCTTCTCAGAAATTTTTGATGCAGGGACATCAACTGTTTCTTTTTTAACCTGTACCGCATTGCGAATACTAGTTAACATGTTACTAATAGGATCTGATAATGACATATATATTTTCCTCTCTAATTGCGATCTCTAATTACCAACTTGCTTTCTTTACACCAGGAATTTCGCCTTTCCAAGCGAGCTCCCGAAAACAAATTCGGCAAATACCAAAACGTCTTAAATATCCTTTTGGTCGACCACACAACACGCATCGATTGTGCTGACGCGTTGGAAACTTCGGCGGTCTTGCTTCTCTTATTCTTAATGCCTTTTTTGCCATATTAAATTTTCCTCTTAATTCTTTCTAAAAGGCATCCCCAGGAGAGTCAAAATCTCAAATGTTTGCTCTTGAGGGCCATGATTAAAAACAAGCGTGATATCCATTCCTTGCACTCTTTGAATTTGGTCCAGCTCAACCTCAGGAAAAATTGACTGGTCAGTAATGCCTAGCGTATAATTTCCTGATTTATCAAAAGATTTCCTTGAAACTCCATTAAAATCACGAATTCGAGGAAGTGCAATATTTAAAAGACGATCAAGAAATTCATACATTTTAAACTTTCTTAACGTAACCTTGCATCCAACTGGTAACCCTTCTCGTAATTTAAAATTAGAAATTGCCTTCTTAGAACGTCGAATAATCGGTTTTTGTCCAACAATCATGCCTAAATCCTTAACCGCAGCTTCAAGAATCTTAATATCTGCAACCGCTTCGCCAACCCCCATATTAACAACAATTTTCTCTAAACAAGGAACAGCCATTTTATTCTTAATTTCAAACTTTTCCTGAATCTTTGGAACTATTTCTTGTTGATATCGATCTAAAAGTCTTGGTTTCATTTTAATTTGCCGCTCCACACTTTTTGCATTCACGAATTTTTGCTCCATCTTTAAGAACTGAAATCTTCGTCCGAATTCGTTTACTGCACTGTTTGCACACAAGCATCAGATTGCTCAAATTAAGCGGTGTCTCAATTTCAACAATACCACCTTTTTGATCTTCCTGAGTTTTGCGTCTTGCTTTCTTTATGATATTAATATTTTCAACAACTGCCTTCTGAATTTTTGGAAAAACACGCAAAACTTTTCCTTTTTTCCCTTTATCTTTTCCAGCAATTATTTCAACAATATCGTTTTTCTTAATTTTTATCATCTTACACAACCTCTGGCGCTAGTGAAACAATTTTCATATAATCCATATTTCTTAATTCTCGAGCAACTGGTCCAAAAACACGTGTTCCTTTTGGATTACCGTTGTCGTCAACAATGACAACTGCATTGCTATCAAATTTAACATATGTTCCGTCAACGCGGCGTACAGGGAATTTTTGTCGAACAATAACAGCCTTAACAACTTCACCTTTTTTAATTCCAGCCCTAGGAGCCGATTCTTTAATATTCACACGCACCATTTCGCCAACCTGAGCAGAACGCCGACCATGAGCATTTAAAACGCCTATAAAAGACGCTTTGCGTGCTCCTGAATTATCCGCAACATTTAAAATTGTTCCCATATAAATCATTATTCAACTTCTTTCTTTAGAATTTTCTTAAGGATCCAACGCTTGTCTTTTGAAAGGGGTCGTGTTTCCATGATTTCAACAAGATTTCCTGGTTGCGTTTCATTCTTTTCATCATGAGTTTTGTATTTCTGAGATCGTTTAACAGGCTTAAGATATTTCTTATGTTTAGCATGCCAAGAAATCTGAACAACGCACGTTTTGTCCATCTTATTGCTGATAACCGTACCGGTCATTACTTTTCTTCTATTCGCTCTTTCGGTCATTGCGTTTTTCTTTCCTTTAAAACAGTTTTAATTCGTGCCACATCTTTTCTTAGCAAACTAAATCTTGCAGGTTTTTCAACCTTTCCAAATTTTCTTTGATAATTTAGGCCGAATAATTCTTTTTTAATTACTTTTTCTTTTTGAATTAGCTCTTCGATATCTAAAGCTCTTAAATCTTTTGTATTCATGACACTTACCTTTATTAAACCTGTCCTGAACGCGAAACAAATTTTGTTCGAACTGGCATTTTAAATGCAACTAAACGGAAAATGGTTTTTGCAAAATTTTCTGGAACGCCACCAATTTCAAAAAGAATTTTTCCTCGCTTCACAGGGCAAACCCAGTGATCAAGGTCCCCTTTTCCTTTTCCTTGACGTGTTTCTGCTGGCTTTTTAGTAACTGGCTTTGATGGAAAAATGTTAATCCAAAGTTTTCCAACGCCCTTCATTTTTCGAGCAACAGTAATACGTGCTGTCTCAACATGATTGGCCCGAATCAGGCCGTTTTCCAACGCCTTAAGCCCATATTCACCAAAAGTCAAACGACTTCCTCTTACCGCAATACCGCGATTCTTACCTTTTTGAGCTTTTCGAAACTTAACTTTTCTTGGCATTAAAAGCATATGTCTATTTTTCCTTTAACTGCTTTTCTTCTATTTTTGGTTCTTCTATTTCTTCTTCTTTTTTCTTATCTAAAATGGCATCCCCATGATAAATCCAAGTTTTAACGCCAATTGTTCCATAAGTAGTCTGTGCTTCCGCAAATCCATAATCAATATCAGCACGAAATGTCTGCAAAGGAAGCTTTCCCTCTTTATACGTCTCTCGCCTTGCCATTTCAGCACCATTAAGACGCCCAGAACATCCAATTTTAATT
Organism: Candidatus Omnitrophota bacterium; assembly: GCA_028693815.1. NCBI lineage: Bacteria > Pseudomonadati > Candidatus Omnitrophota > Candidatus Omnitrophota bacterium. Next base: position 55,449 of record JAQUUP010000008.1, on the reverse strand, counting down.
CCCTGCACACCTGATTGCATTGCTTGGTCGATCGCTCTTTTCATAGCACGTCTAAAAGCAATGCGTTTTTCAAGCTGAAGAGCAACACTCTGTGCGACTAAGTTCGCGTCAATTGCCGGATTCTTAACCTCTTTAATATCAATTGCAAGTTCTTTTGTTGTCAATCCACTTAAATCTTCTTTAAGCCGATCAATATCAGCACCTCGTCGACCAATAATAACTCCAGGGCGCGCGGAACTAATGCGAATTCTTACTTGCCCTCTTAATCTCTCAATTTCAACTTGAGCAACAGCCGCATGTGCAAACTTCTTTTGAATGTGCTTTCTAATTCGATAATCTTCAGTAACGTTTGTTGCAAACTCTTTCTTTCCAGCAAACCAACGACTTTGCCAATCTTTAATATAACCAATGCGTAAAATAATAGGGCTAACTTTTTGTCCCACAGAATACCTCTCTACTTTTTTGTCTTTAAATCTAATTCAACGGTTAAATGAGTTGTTTTCTTTAATATTCCAACTGCACGTCCAAATGCTGCAGAGCGATATCTGCGCCACGATGAGCCTAAATCTGCCGTGATTTTTGAAACAAGAAGCTGATTTTCATTCAAACCTTTTTGCTTAGCATTGCTTACAGCAGAATTTAAAACTTTCTTAATCCGATCAGATGCCCCTTTTGGTAATTGATCTAAAATTGTCAAAGATGTTTTTACATCTTTACCGCGAATCAAATCAATAACTTGCCGAACCTTAGTCGGAGTAACTCGAATAAATCTTCCTTTTGCTTTTACAATCATAACAATACCCTTTTATGTCTTTGTTGCAGCTTTTTTAGCTTTAACGCCGCCATGCTTTCTAAATGTTCTTGTTGGAGCAAAGGAACCAAATTTGTATCCAACCATATTTTCTGTAATGAAAACCGGGACATGCTTTCTTCCATCGTGAACTGCAACCGTATATCCAACAAAATCAGGCGTTACAGTCGATTCTCTTGACCATGTTTTAATAGGAAGTTTTTGTGCTGACTTTTGCATTTTTTCTAACTTCTTAAGCAAGTGATCAGCGATATATGGTCCTTTTTTAATTGAACGTGGCATATCTTACCGTATTCCTTTTTTTCTTCTTCGAATAATAAACTTGTCTGAATATTTTCCTTTTACCCGCGTCTTATACCCTTTTGTTGGCTTACCCCAAGGAGTTACTGGATGCGGACTTCCTTGTGCCTTTTTTCCTTCACCGCCACCATGAGGATGATCTACAGGATTCATAGCAACGCCTCGAACATGTCCTTTGCGACCAAGCCAACGAGAACGGCCTGCTTTTCCAATAGATATTGATTCATGCTCAACATTTCCAATTTGTCCAATAGTTGCGCGACAATTAACTTTGATTTTTCGAACTTCACTAGAAGGAAGACGAATATGCGCTTCTTGTCCTTCTTTTGCCATAATCTGAGCAGATGTTCCTGCAGACCGGACAATTTTTCCACCTTTTCCAGGTAAAAGCTCAATATTATGAACAGCTGTCCCTAGAGGAATCTTTTCAATGGGCATACAGTTACCTGGCAAAATTTCAGCATTTTTATCCTGTGTGCTTACAACCTTGCTACCAACCTTTAATTCTAATGGCGCTAAAATATAAGATCTAGTTTTGTCTAAATATTCAATTAATGCAATACGTGCAGATCGGTTAGGATCATATTCAATAGCTAACACTATTGCTGGATCATCAATTCGATTACGCTTGAAATCAATCAAGCGATACATTCTTTTATGACCACCAGAACGATAACGTGCAGTCACTCGTCCGTAACTATTTCGTCCTCCTGATTTTTTTAGCGGAGTTAAAAGAGACTTTTCTGGTTTTGACTTTGTAATTTCAGAAAAATCAGAAATAACAGTATGTCGTAATGCATTTGTTGTTGGGCGAAATTTTTTTAATCCCATTAAGTTACCTCGATTTTGCTTCCTTCTTTAAGCGTTACAACTGCTTTTTTCCAGTCTGGCGTTCGCCCTAAAGCTTGACGTACACGTTTCTTTTTTCCTGGAACAATAATGGTGTTAACGTCTTGAACTTTAACTTTATAAATATTCTCAATTGCTTTTTGAATATCAACCTTTGTCGAACGTGAATCAACCTGAAAAAGATATTTTCTTTCTGCTTCTAGAACAGTTCCCTTTTCAGTTCGAATTAATGTTTTAACAATATCGTAGCTATTAGCCATTTTTTAAAAAACTTTCTTTTATATTTTCTTTATCTTGTTTAACAATCGGAAAATATTTATTTATGTAACCCGTTTAAGCAGTTGCTCAAAAGCAGATTTTGTAATTAAAACTTTTTTGCTTTTTAGAATATCATACGCCGTAACATCGCAAGGACGTATCATGCTAAAAAATGGAAGATTTCTTGAAACTCGAGTTAATTTCTCATCTGCCAAATCAACTAGCGCTAGAACCTTACCTCTTAAATTTAAACTTTTTAGCGTTTTTGCAAAATCTTTTGTCTTATCTGTTTCAACGGCTAGTTTATCAATACAAACAAGATCGTCACTGCTATATTTTGCATTCAAACTTGCCCTTAAAGCAGCGTCTCTCATTTTCTTAGGCAATGTATAATTAAAATCTCTCGGAAGAGGACCAAATGTAGTTCCGCCACCTTTCCATAAAGGCGATCGCGTTGATCCAGCTCTAGCTCGACCAGTACCTTTTTGACGATATGGTTTTTTACCGCCACCTGATACTGATCCACGCTCCTTAGTTGAAGCATTGCCTTGCCGGAGATTTGCTTGATACATCACAATCGCTTGATGCAAAACAGCTTTATTAATATGTCCTCCAAAAATAATCTCTGGAAGATCAAATTCTTCTATTTTTTTCCCTTTAATATCGTGTACTATACAAGCTGGCATCTTACTTCTTACCCTTTGCTTTAGACTTACTTTGTTTCATTGGATTCTTCTTGCCCTCATGAACTGCCTTCTTTTCATCCAAAGAACGAAATACTTTTCGCTTTGATTTATTAATAACAATATAACTTCTTTTGTGTCCAGGAACCGCACCTTTAATCATCAAAAGATTATTTTCAGCATCTACATCCATAACGCGTAATCCTTGCGTCGTTGTCTTTTCAGCGCCCATATGTCCTGGCATATGACGTCCTTTGATAGTCCGTGAAGGATCGGCACTTGAACCAATAGAACCAACGCGTCTATGATGCATTGATCCGTGTCCTTCCGGACCACCTGACCAATTCCATCGCTTCATACCACCCTGAAAACCTTTTCCAATAGAAACACCTGACACATCAACAAAATCACCAGACTTAAACAAATCTGCTTTGATTTCTTGTCCAATTTCGCAGGCGTCACCTTCTTGCGTTTCAAATTCTTTTATAATACGCAACGGCTTAACGCCGCTCTTCTTAAAAAATCCTAACTGAGCTTTGTTAAGTCGAGATTCTTTCACTTCCCCGTATCCAAGTTTAATCTTAACAGGAGATTCCTGAAGCTCAAGAACATAGCATGGACCTGCTTCAACAACCGTGACAGGAATAACGTTCCCGTCTTTGTCGAAAATCTGAGTCATGCCCAACTTCTTTCCTAATAAACCACGAACCATTTGAAAAATCTCCTATTGTTTTATTTCAACGTCAACACCGGCAGGAAGATTGAGTTTTCGTAACGCCTCAACCGTTTTTGCTGTTGGATCGATCAAATCAATCAAACGTTTATGTGTTGCGAGCTTAAATTGTTCTCTCGATTTCTTGTCAATGACTGGAGATCGAAGAACCGTGAAGAGTTCTTTCTTTGTTGGAATCGGAATAGGACCAGAAATTTTAGCACCAGTCCGTTTTGCAGTCTCAACAATCTCTTCGGTTGACTGATCAATTAATCGATGATCAAAAGCTTTTAATTTTATTCTTATTTTTTGCATGTTTATTCTTATCTTACGCGATAATCTCTGAAATAACTCCAGCACCAACAGTTCGTCCACCTTCACGGATAGCAAACCTTAGCTCTTTTTCCATAGCGACTGGAATAATTAATTCAATTTCAAGCTCAACGTTATCTCCTGGCATAACCATTTCAACGCCTGCCGGAAGCTGTGCTGTTCCTGTAACATCTGTTGTTCTAAAATAAAACTGTGGTCGATATCCCTTAAAAAATGGAGTATGTCGCCCACCTTCCTCTTTTGTTAAAATATAAACAGATGCCTTAAACTTTGTATGAGGTGAAATTGAACCTGGCTTGGCCAAAACCATTCCACGTTCGATCGCTTCTTTAGCAACACCTCGAAGAAGGAGCCCAACGTTATCGCCAGCCTGTCCTTGTTCAAGTTCTTTTCTAAACATTTCAACACCTGTAACAACAGTTTTTCCAATTTCTGGTCGAAGTCCAACGATATCCACTTCTTCTCCAACTTTAACAATACCTCTTTCAATTCGACCTGTCGCAACAGTACCACGACCCGAAATTGAAAAAACATCTTCAACTGCCATTGAAAACGGCTTATCTAATTCTCTTTCTGGAGCTAAGATATAATCATCAACAGCTGCCATAAGATCTAAGATTGGCTTTGTTTTCGTTTCATCGTCTTGATTATTTAACGCATCTAATGCGCTTCCCATAATGATTGGAGTATTATCTCCATCAAACTTATATTTTGAAAGAAGTTCTCGAAGCTCTAATTCAACAAGCTCAAGAAGTTCTTTGTCTTCAACTTGATCGCATTTATTTAAAAAGACAACAAGTCTTGGAACGTTTACCTGACGAGCCAAAAGAATATGCTCTCTTGTTTGAGGCATAGCACCATCAGCTGCAGAAACAACAAGAATTGCACCGTCCATCTGCGCTGCACCCGTGATCATATTCTTAATATAATCAGCATGTCCTGGACAATCAATATGAGCATAATGACGATTTTCTGTTTCATACTCAAGATGAGCGATATTAATTGTAACGCCTCTTTCCTTTTCTTCTGGAGCATTATCAATCGAATCATAACTACGCAGCGCAGCTAAACCTTTTTTCGCTAAAATTGTTGTAATTGCCGCACTTAAAGTTGTTTTTCCATGATCAACGTGACCAATTGTTCCAATATTCAAATGAGGTTTATTTCTTACGAATTTTTCTTTTGCCATGTTCTTTTTCCTCCCTTAAAAACTAAATTCTTTTTTAATTGCCTGATTTTCCTGTATTTCGTCCTTGTATTTTTTCGGCTACAAAGCTAGGAACCTCTGCATAATAAGCTGGCTCCATTGAAAAAGTAGCACGTCCTTGAGATAGTGATCGAATTGCACCAGCATAATTAAACATTTCTGCTAGCGGAACCTCACAACGAGCTGTTTTTAAAACACCTCTGTTACCCATCTCGGTAATTTTTGCTCGTCTTGTATTTAAGTCACCAACAACTGTTCCCATAAATTCTTCTGGGACAACAACCTCAATATCCATAATCGGCTCTAAGAAAACAGACTTTCCTTTTCGAAGAGCTTCGTGCAGCGCATTCTTTGCAGCCAACTGAAAAGCTAATTCGCTTGAATCAACATCATGATAAGAACCGTCGACAAGAGTGACTTCTATGCCGTCTACGGGATAACCGCCCAAAACACCAGTAAGTGCAGCACTTCGAATACCTTGCTCAACAGGCTTAATATATTCTCGAGGAATTGCACCACCTTTAATTTTATCAACAAAAGTAATACCTTTTCCTCTCTCCTCATGAGGCTCAACATTAATGATAACATGCCCGTATTGACCACGACCACCAGACTGAGTAATATGTTTTCCTGTGATACCCATTGCTTTTTGAGTAATTGTTTCTTTATAGGCAACTTGTGGACGCCCAACTTTTGTTTCAAGACCAAATTCTCTTTTCATGCGGTCAACGATAATTTCTAAATGAAGCTCACCCATGCCAGAAATAATAGTTTCGCCTGTTTCCTTATCATAATTTGCTCTAAAAGACGGATCTTCATCCAAAAATTTCTTTAAAGTCATTCCCATTTTATCTTGGTCTGCCTTTGTTAAAGGCTCAACAGCCATAGAAACAACTGGCTCAGGAATTCTCATGCTCTCCAAAACAATTCGATTAGATTCGTTGCAAAGTGTATCTCCAGATTTCGTTTCTTTCAACCCAACTAACGCCACAATTTCACCAGGACCCGCTTGGCTTATAATTTCTTGTTTATTTGAATGCATAACAACGATCTTGGAAATCTTCTCTTTAACACCTTGTGTTAAATTATAGATTGGGACTCCTGAAACAATTTTACCCGAATAGATACGTGTAAAAAATAACTTTCCAACATAAGGATCCATTGCAATCTTAAATGCCAATGCAGCTAATGGTTCAGACTCTTTTGGGTGACGTATAATTTCTTCTTCAGTTTTTGGATCAAGTCCTTTTACAGGTGGGACATCCAAAGGAGACGGAAGATAATCGCAAACAGCGTCAAGGACCATCTGAACACCCTTATTTCGAAGAGCTGTTCCACACAAAACTGGAATAAATGTATTAGCAACAACCGTTCTTCTGATCGCGCCATTAAGATCTTCCATTGTAATTTCTTGCTCTTCTAAAAACTTCTCCATCAGCTGATCATCAACTTCAGAAACTTTTTCAATCAACAAATGCTTATACTCTAAAGTTTTAGCTTTTAATTCTTCAGGAACATCTTGCTCAACTCTTTTAGATCCTTCTTTATCTTCATAAGTAATAAGTTTTTCTCTAATAATATCAACAATTCCTGTAAAATCGTCTTCGGCTCCAACAGGAAATTGAATCGCTGCTGCATGTGCACCTAAACGCTCATACATTTGACCTAAAACATTGTCAAAACTTGCTCCAAGACGATCCATCTTATTTATAAAAACAATGCGTGGAACACTATAGCGATCTGCTTGACGCCAAACAGTTTCTGTTTGTGGTTGAACACCGCTTGTTGCACAAAGCACAACAACGGCTCCATCTAAAACTTTCAAAGAACGCTCTACCTCAACAGTAAAGTCAACATGCCCTGGTGTATCAATAATATTAATTTTGCAATCTCGCCAAAAACATGTCGTGTTTGCAGAAGTAATCGTAATGCCTCTTTCTTGCTCTTGCTCCATCCAATCCATAACGGCTGTTCCTTCATCAACCGTACCCATGCGATGAATAACGCCAGCATAAAAAAGAATACGTTCTGTAGTCGTAGTCTTACCTGCATCGATATGCGCAATAATTCCGATATTTCTAACTTGATCTAATGTATGTTTATCTGCCATGCTGTTTTACCATCTCAAATGGGCGAAAGCCTGATTAGCTTCAGCCATCTTATGTGTTTCATCTCGTTTTTTAACAGCTGGCCCTTCGCCCTTAAAAGCAGCATAAAGCTCATCAGCTAATTTAACTTGAATTGGTTTTCCTTTTTTTGCTAACGCAAAATTTCGGATCCATCTAAGCGCAATAGAATTACCCTTAAGAGGTGAAACTTCCATTGGAATCTGATATGTTGACCCGCCGACTCTTCTAGCCTTAACTTGATTCCTTGGACGAACATTGTCAATCGCTTTAGAAAAAACTTTAACCACATCTTCTTCGGATGTCTTTTTCTTTAATAAATCAAAAGCACCATAAACAATGCGCTCTGCCAGCGTCTTTTTCCCCTCAAGCATGATCATCGCAATAAAAGTTGAAACTAATTGACTTTTATATTTTGGGTCTGGCTGTACTTGTCTTTTTTCTGCTCTACGTCGTCTCATTACTTTTCTCTTTTAGCTCCATATTTGGATCGCGATTTCTTACGACCTTTAACACCTGTCGTATCTAAAGTTCCTCTTACTATATGATATCGAACACCTGGCAAATCCTTAACTCGTCCACCTCGAACAAGAACGATGGAATGCTCTTGTAAATTATGTCCTTCACCAGGAATGTAGGAAGTGACTTCCATCTTGTTTGAAAGTCGAACCCTAGCAATCTTTCGTAAAGCCGAATTTGGCTTTTTAGGAGTCATTGTTTTAACTTGCAAGCAAACGCCGCGGCGTTGCGGGCAATTCATTAAAGCAGGAGATTTACCCTTCTTGCTTTTCTGCGTTCTTCTTTTCCTGATCAACTGTGTTATTGTCGGCATATTTAACCATCTCTATATTATGATAAGTTTTAAAGCCCGTCCCGGCAGGAATCAAATGTCCCACGATAACGTTCTCTTTGAGGCCTCGTAAATAGTCCACTTTACCAGAAGTTGCTGCGTCTGTCAAGACTCTTGTCGTCTCCTGAAAACTTGCAGAAGAAATAAAACTCTCCGTCGACAAAGAGACCTTTGTGATACCTAAAAGAAGCGGTGTTGCAGAAGCAGGCTTACCTTTTTTCTTTAATACAGCTTCATTAGATTTTTTAAATGCAACACGATCAACTTGTTGTCCAATAAGAAATTCTGTGTCGCCTGATTCTTCAATTTTAACCTTCTTAAGCATCTGTCCAATAATCAATTCAATATGCTTATCACTAATGTTAACACCTTGTAAGCGATAAACTTCTTGAACTTCGTTTAAGAGATATTCCTGCAAAACCTTGTCTCCAGAAACTCTCAAAATATCATGCGGAACGACTGGTCCTTCAGTTAACTGTTGACCAGCAAAAACACGATCCCCCTTATAAACATTAGGATGCTTTCCGTGTGGAATAACATATTCTTTGCTCATTCCAGTTTGACTTCGAACAATAATCTTTCGCGATCCTTTTCGATCTTCACCAAACTCAATAAACCCATCAATTTCACTAATAACCGCTGGATCTTTTGGACGTCGTGCCTCAAAAAGCTCAGCAACACGAGGAAGGCCGCCGGTGATATCGCGTGTCTTTCCAGATGCACGAGGAATCTTTGCCAAAAGCTCACCAGCACCAACTTCTTTCTTATCTCGAACAAGAATATGGGCTCCAACTGGAATGGAATAAATTCCAAGCACTTCTTTTTTTAAATCTGTAACAATGATTTGCGGATGATACTCTTGCTTATGCTCAACAACAACACGTTCAGTAACACCTATAATCGGATTTAGCTCTTCTTGAATAGTTACGTTTTCTTTGATGTCTTCAAAATTAACAATGCCTTGGACTTCTGAAATAATTGGAATCGTATAGGGATCCCAGCTAGCGAAAATAACACCTTTTTTGATCTCTGTTCCGTCGGAGAATTTAATTGTTGATCCCTGCAAAAGCGGATATCGTTCAAATTCACGACCAAATTCATCATTAACAGTAATCGTACCATTTCGATTTAGAACAACATATTCATCACCTTTTTGAACAACTCGAAGCTTATGATAATGAACAACACCAGCATTCTTAGAGCGAATGAACGACTGCTCAACCGATCGGCTTGCCGTACCACCAATATGAAACGTTCTCATAGTTAGCTGTGTTCCAGGTTCACCAATACTTTGTGCCGCAATCGGTCCAACAGCTTCCCCGATTTCAACTAACCTTTGTGTCGCTAAGTTACGTCCATAACAACGAATACAAACACCTCTCTCTGATTCACAAGTTAAAACGCTGCGAATACGGACTTTCTCGATACCAAGCTGCTCAATAATCTCTGCTTTTTCTTCCGTGATTTCTTGACCCGCTTCAACAACAAGCTGATCTGTCACAATATCAACAATATTATCTAAAGCAACACGTCCAACAATGCGTTCTCTTAAACTAACAACAACTTCATCCCCTTCAATAATCGCCGAAACCGTAATACCGTTGACTGTTCCACAATCTTCCTCGGTAACAACAATTTCTTGCGCAACATCAACTAAACGTCGCGTTAAATAACCAGCATCTGCCGTCTTAAGAGCGGTATCTGCCAAACCTTTTCGAGCACCATGTGTCGAAATAAAATATTCTAAAACCGTTAATCCCTCTCGAAAACTAGCAATAATAGGATTCTCAATAATTTCTCCTGACGGTTTTGCCATCAACCCACGCATACCAGAAAGCTGACGAATCTGCAAGCGCGATCCACGGGCACCAGAATCAGCCATAATAAAAACAGGATTAAATGGATCCATTCCTTTAAAAACTAAATCTGAGATTGATTCCGTTGTATGCGTCCAAATATCAATAATTTTATTATATCTCTCGCGGGCTGTAATAATACCTTTTCGATGCTGATCTTCAACTTTTGCAACCTCTTGTTTTGAATTCTTTACTAATACCTTTTTTTCCTCAGGAATCGTCATATCCGAAATACTGATCGAAATACCAGCATTTGTCGCTGAACGAAAACCAAGATCCTTTAAGTCATCCAAAAGAACAACCGTTGAATTCTGAGCAAATCGTTTGTAACAATCAGAAATAACAGCTCCTACTTTCTTTTTCGCCATCGTGTCGTTGACAAATCCAAAATCTTTCGGTAATAAATTATTAAAAATAATACGTCCTATTGTCGTCTCAATAACAATACTCTTGCTAGGTTCTTTCTTTTCAATTTCTCCTGATGGCTGCTGCTCTGGAATAACCAACGATGGCCTTTCTTCGCCCCAGACCTTTTCATCTTTCAATCTTAATTTAATACGAGAATGCAGCCCAATAAGGCCATCGTGATACGCAATGATAGCCTCTTCTCTTGAAGCAAAAAGTTTTCCTTCGCCGAGACCTTTTATCTTGTCCTTTGTTAGATAATAAAGCCCTAAAATAATATCTTGTGTCGGAGAAAGCAACGGCCTTCCATCTGCTGGCGAAAAAACATTATTAATCGACAGAAGTTCTAATCGACATTCCATTTGCGCTTCCAACGATAGAGGAACATGAACAGCCATCTGGTCTCCGTCGAAATCTGCATTAAAAGCAGCGCAAACCAGAGGATGAAGCTGTATAGCCTTTCCTTCAACTAAAATCGGCTGAAATGCTTGAATGCTCAAACGATGAAGCGTTGGAGCACGATTAAGCATAACAGGGTGATCCTGAATAACCTCGTCTAGAATATCCCAAACTTCGTTTTTTGCACGCTCAACCATTCTCTTGGCACCTTTGATTGTGTGGACAAAACCTCTTTCACGAAGTTTACGGATAATAAAAGGCTCAAACAATTCTAGTGCCATTTTCTTTGGCAGTCCACATTGGTGCAACTTAAGCTCTGGACCAACGACAATAACAGATCGTCCTGAATAATCAACACGCTTACCTAAAAGATTCATACGGAATCGTCCTTGCTTTCCCTTTAACATATCGGATAGCGATTTTAAAGGACGGTTGTTTGATCCCAAGACTGGACGTCCATGACGACCATTATCCAAAAGAGCATCGACAGATTCCTGAAGCATACGTTTTTCATTTCGAATAATAATTTCAGGAGCGTTTAAATTAATTAATTTCTTTAATCGATTATTTCTATTGATAACACGTCGATATAGATCGTTTAAATCAGAAGTTGCAAATCGTCCGCCTTCCAAAGGAACCAAGGGGCGTAAATCTGGTGGAATAACTGGCAAAGTCTTCAAAACCATCCACCCAACATCATTGCCTGATTTCTTAAAGTCTTCCGCAGTCTTAAGCGTTTTTGCTAGTTTCTTTGCGTTTGTTCCTGCTGGATTTGCTTTATCTAAATCTTTTCGAAGCTGTTTACATAAAACACCTAAATCGACCTGCTGAAGAAGATCAAGAATAGCTTCCGCCCCAATCTTTGCCTTAAACGAATCACCATATTTTGATAAACATTCTTGATATTTATCTTCTGATAAAAATTGCTTATACTTTAATTGTGTATCACCCTGATCAACAACAACATATTCTTCGTAATAAATAATTTTTTCTAAATCCTTAAGTGTTATTTGAAGCAAAGCAGACAAGCGACTAGGAACAGCTTTATAAAACCAAATATGGGTCACTGGACAAGCAAGCTCAATATGTCCCATGCGTTCTCGCCTAACAGACGAACGCGTAACAAGGACTCCACAGCGATCACAAACGATTCCTTTAAACTTAATCCCTTTATACTTGCCGCAATTACACTCCCAATCACGAACGGGTCCAAAAATTTTCTCACAAAAAAGACCATCTTTTTCAGGCTTAAGCGTTCGATAGTTTAGCGTTTCAGCTTTCTTAATTTCTCCATTAGACCATGACATGATCACCTCTGGAGAAGCTAATTTGATGCTAATGCTATCGTAAATTTTTTCTTCATTCATAATAATCTATTTTCCTTTTTTTCGCTCTTGAGACTCCGCTTGTGAATTTTCCATTCGAATATCCAAACATAACCCTTGCAATTCTTTCATAAGAACATTAAATGATTCTGGAGTTCCTGGAGTTAATTTCTGCTCGCCTTTAACAATAGCTTCATAAATACGGCTACGTCCAGCAACATCATCACTCTTAACCGTAAGCATTTCTTGCAATGTATACGCCGCTCCATATGCCTCCAAAGCCCAAACTTCCATTTCTCCGAAACGCTGTCCACCAAAATGAGCTTTTCCACCTAACGGCTGTTGCGTAACGAGTGAATAGGGCCCAATAGAACGTGCATGAATTTTTTCATCAACAAGATGAATAAGTTTAAGCATATAGATGTAACCAATTGTTATTTTTTGATCAAACGGAAGACCTGTGTGACCATCAAAAACAGTGGTTTTTCCATCTTCTGGCAAATTTGCTTCTTTTAAAAGAGCACGAATTTCTTGTTCAGTTGCGCCATTAAAAACAGGGGTTTGACACTCAAGGCCTAAAGCATGTGCAGCCCAACCTAAATGCGTTTCCAAAAGCTGTCCAACATTCATTCGAGACGGAACACCTAACGGATTAAGGATGATTTCAATTGGCGTTCCATCTTCCAAGAAAGGCATATCTTCTTCTGGTAAAATACGAGCCACAACACCTTTGTTTCCATGTCGCCCAGCCATCTTGTCTCCCTCAGAAACTTTACGTTTTGTTGCAACGTAAACCACAACTTTCTTTAGAACGCCAGCTGGAAGTTCATCGCCACGTTTAACTTTCTCAATCTCATGCTCTTGCTCTTCAGCCAATTCCTCTGACCGATCCGCAAAAAATCTTAAGGCATCCACTGCTTCTTCGTCTTTTTTGATTTCACGAAGATTCATTTTTTCTAACTTCTTTTTATCTATGCCAAAAATCTTACAAAGCTTCTTTTCTTTTTCTTCTTCTAAAAACTTAAGCTCCTGTTTGTAATAATTTTTAACCTTTTCAACAGCAATCATTTCTTTCTTTTTATCTTCTTTTGACTTTCTTCCTCGCTCATTACGTTGAAAAACTTCAACGTTCACAACAACGCCTTCTTCTCCTGGAGGAAGCGTTAAAGATGAATCCTTAATATCAGCAGCCTTCTCACCAAAAATAGCACGCAATAGTCGCTCTTCTGGAGAAAGCTCTTTTTCGCTCTTTGGTGTTACTTTTCCAACAAGAATATCGCTGGCCTTTACTTCCGCACCAATACGAACAATACCATCTTCTGTTAAATCTTTAAGCGCTTCTTCACCAACATTTGGAATATCTCGCGTGATTTCTTCATTTCCAAGACGTGTTTCCCTGGACTCTACTTCAAATTTCTCTATATGAATCGAGGTATACTTATCTTCTTTGACTAATTTCTGACTTAAAATAATCGCATCTTCAAAGTTGTATCCTCTCCACGACATAAAAGCAACTAAAATATTTCGCCCTAAAGAAAGCTTACCGTTTTTTGTAGCCATCCCATCGGCAATCACCTGGCCTTCCTGAACGTGATCCCCAGCCTTGACAAGAGGCTTATTATGAGTACATGTGTTAGAATTAGATCGAACAAAGTTTTTTAAATCGTATGTTTTATTTCCCACAACAATTTCTCTTGCATCAACCTTGACAACTTTTCCAGATTCTTTTGCTATGACAACAGTTCCAGAATCTCTAGCAATTGTTTCCTCCATTCCCGTACCAACATAAGGAACTTCTGTGTCCATTAAAGGAACAGCCTGACGCTGCATATTTGATCCCATTAAAGCTCTGTTTGCGTCGTCATGCTCCAAAAATGGAATAAGCGATGTTGCTGCAGAAACTAACTGCTTAGGCGAAACATCCATATACTCAACTTTACTCGGATGCACAAACGGAAAATCTGCACGATAACGACAAGAAACACTTTCTTCTAAAAAATTACCGCTTTTATCGAGCAAAGTGTTTGCCTGTGCAATATATTTTGTCTGATCAATATCCGCTGTTAAATATTCAATCTTGCTTGTTACGCGTCCATCAATAACTTTACGATATGGCGTCTCAATGAATCCTAAATCGTTAACACAAGCACATGTTGCCAAAGATGCAATAAGTCCGATGTTCGGACCTTCAGGCGTTTCAATCGGACAAAGACGCCCATAATGAGTCGGATGAACATCACGAACTTCAAAACCAGCTCGTTCACGAGACAAACCGCCAGGACCTAGAGCACTCACACGTCTTTTATGCGTTGTCTCAGCTAAAGGATTTCCTTGGTCTAAAAACTGAGATAACTGACTACGACCAAAGAAATCTTGAACTTGGCTTGAAAATAATCGAGAATTAATTAAATGATGCGCCGTTAAATTCTCAAACGTATTCATAACAACAAGACGTTCTTTAATTGATCTCTCGATCCTAGAAAGTCCAATACGCACTTGATTTTGGACAAGCTCTCCAACGGTTTTGATGCGTCGATTACCCAAATGGTCGATATCGTCTGTTTCGCCATGGCCATCTCTTAATTTAAACAAATATTTAATAACTTCAGCAACCGTTGCCAAGTCAAGAATACGATTATCTAAATCTACATTCATACCAAGCTTACGATTGATAATATAACGTCCAACCTTGCTTAACTCATATCGTTTTGGCTCAAAAAATAATCTAAAAAATAAACTATCGGCGACCTCAATGGTTGCTGGCTCCGTTGGTCGCATTTTGCGATAAAAATCAAGAAGCGCTTCTTCTTTTGTTGTTGTATGGTCTTTCTCTAGAGTATTAGCTAATTTTCCTAAATCATCACCAAAAACCTTTTTCATCTCTTCTTCTGTTGAAAGCCCCATAATGCGCAGAATTTGAGTTGCAGGAAAACTCCTTCGACGATCAATGTAAGCCAACAGGACATCATTTAAATCATACTTAATCTCAAACCAAGCTCCGCGAGAAGGAATAATACGTCCTTGATAAATACTTTTTCCTGTTGGATGCATTTCTTGCTCGAACGAAACTCCTGGTGGTCTTTGAATTTGAGAAACAGCAACACGCTCATCTCCGTTAATAATGAAAGTCCCCGTTTCTGTAATCAGGGGAAAATCACCAAAATAAACTTCTTGCTCTTTAACTTCAGCAGGAGTGATCAGTCTAAGCTTAACCTTTAGAGGCGCAGAATAAGTCATTCCTCGTCGCTGACATTCGCGAGAAGAATATTTTTCTTTTCCTAAATGATAGCTAACATATTCCAGGCGAACTTGACCATCATAGCTCTCGAAAGGAAAGGCCTCTCTAAAAGCTTCTTCAAGACCACGATTGTCCCTTTCTTCAGGACTCAAGTATCTTTGCAAAAACTTTTCATAAGCCACAACCTGGATATCAAGCAAATTAGGAAGTTGAAAGCTATCTTTATATTTGCTGAAATCTCTAATTTCTCTTTTTTTCATATTTTCTTTTCTTGGTTGAAGTTCTGAGCTTTTTTATTTAATTTCAACAACAGCGCCGGCATCAGCTAATTTCTTCTTTAATTCGTCTGCCTCTTCTTTTGTAACGCCTTCTTTAACGGTTGCTGGAGCAGATTCGACTAAATCTTTTGCTTCCTTTAAACCTAGGTTTGTTGCGGCTCTGACTTCTTTAATTACTGAAATCTTATTAGCACCAATTTCTTTTAAAACAACATCAAAAGATGTTTTTTCTTCTGCGGCAGCAGTTGCGCCACCCGCAGCACCAGCCATCATCGGGGCAGCCATCATAGGGGCTGCGGCTGAAATACCAAACTTGTGTTCAAGAGCTTTAACTAAATCAGAAAGTTCAAGAGCAGTTAAACCTTCGACTGTCTTAATCACTTCTTCTAGTTTCGGTGAAATCGCCTTGCTCTCTTTTTTCTCTTCTGCTGCTGGTTGTTGGTCAACCTTTTCTTCTACTGTATTTTCTGACATTTTACTTTCCTCCTGCTTTTTCGCTTAATTGCTTTAGTATTGATAATAAGTCTCTCGTCTTTCCTATCAAAGCACCTGCTAACCTTACCAATGGAGCTTGCATTGTTTGAGCCAACATCGTCAACAATGCTTCGCGACTTGGAAGATCTGATAGTCGTTGAACTTCGGATTCAGCAATAGCCCTGCCTTCTAAAATACCGCCTTGAACATTGAGACCCTCAAAATCATTGGCGAACTTGACTAAAACTTTTGCTACTTCGACAGAATCCTTGTCGCTCCAAACAAAAGCGATCTGATCTTTAATCTTTTCGCTTAATTCGGAAATATCTAAATCTTTTAATGCTCTTTGAGCAATACGGTTTTTTGATACATAAATTTCCGCACCGACTTGAATTAACGCCTTCCTAAATTCACTCATTTCAAAAGAAGAAACTTTAGAATAGCTGATCAAAAAAGTATTTTGGCGCTCTTGAACACTTTTTGAAATTCGGCTATTAACACTTTCTCTGATTAAACGTCCAACTTTCATCATAATGACACCCTTACCCCTGGACCCATGGTTGTTGACAAAGCAACACTTTTAATTAAATCGACCTTAACAGTTTGAGGTTTTGCATGATTAATTGCATCAAGCAAATATTTTACGTTCTCCAAAATTTTATCTGCAGAAAATGAACACTTGCCAACACCAACATGAACGCCAGCTTGCTTATCAGACTTAAATTCAACCTTTCCTGCCCTTACTTCATTAACAGCCTTCTCTATATCTATTGTTACTGTACCCGACTTAGGACTTGGCATCAAACCCCGAGGCCCTAAAACCTTCCCAAGCTTGCTCAAATCTCTCATAATATCTGGGGTTGCAATAACACAATCAAAATCCAAAAGTCCTTTAAGCACATTATCAATCAAATCCTCAGCACCGACATAATCAACGCCAAGCTCCTTAGCTTTCAAGGCCTGATCTCCCTTACAAAAAACAGCAATCCTTACTTTCTTCCCTGTTCCATGCGGCAAAACAGCTGTGCCTCTCACAATTTGCTCTGAGCTCTTTGGGTCAATATTTAGCCGAATATGCAACTCAACTGTTTCATCAAATTTGACTCTTGGAGCATCCAAAAGAAATTCAACTCCTTCTTTAAGAGTATAAATTTTCCCTTTTTCAATTTTCTCGACAGCTTTTGTCATCCGTTTACTTGCTTTAACCATCAGAAACCTCAATTCCCATACTTCTAGCTGTTCCTTGAATAATTTCAACAGCCTTATCAATGTCAATGGTATTTAGATCTTCCATTTTTTGTTTAGCAATTTCTTGAACTTGTTTTATAGTAATTGTTCCAATTTTTTCTTTTCCAGCTAAACCAGAAGCTTTTGCCAAATTTGCTGCTTTTTTAATAAGAACTGAACTCGGTGGAGTTTTAAGAATAAAATCAAAAGATTTGTCTTTGTAAACTTTAATGATAGCCGGCAAAATAAGACCTTCTCTGCCTTTTGTTTTTTCATTAAACTGCTTGCAAAACATCATGATATTAACACCATGCTGACCTAGTGCAGGACCAACAGGTGGCGCAGGATTTGCTTGACCCGCAGGAACATAAAGTTTTATTTGCGCAACTACTTCTTTTGCCATATTACACCTTCTCGACTTGCCAATATTCTAGTTCAACGAGTGTTGATCGACCAAAAATCGATACACTCACTTTTAATTTTCCGCGATCCGGATGAATCTCCATAACCACGCCATTAAAACTTGCAAAAGGCCCTTCGGTAATCTGAATCGGCTCACCAATCTCAAAAATAGTTTTTGGGCTTGGCTTCGCTTCGGTCTCTTCAGTTTTCTTTAAAATATTTTCAACTTCCTTTTCTGAAAGAGCCGCTGGCTTCTTGCCTGGACCAATAAATCCAGCAATTCCTGGAGTAGTCTTAACTAAATACCAGCTTTCATTGTTCATTTCCATATTAATCAAAATATAACCAGGAAAAAACTTTCGAGCTGATATACATTTCTTTCCGCGACGCACTTCAGAAACTTGTTCTGTAGGAACAACCACTTCCTTAACATACTGCTTCAAACTAGTCGTTGCCATTCTTTTATCTAGACCGGCTTTTGCGCGCTCTTCACAACCTGTTTGTGTATGGACAACGTACCACTTCATAGTATTATTTAATTATTAATCCTAATAGTCTAGAAAGGATAAAATCGGAAGTGCCAATAAACAACCCTAAGAAAAATGTGCTAACAAGAACAATCCATGTCGCTTCAATCAATTCAGCACGTGTTGGCCAATTGACTTTCTTAAGTTCTACTACTACTTCTGAAAAAAATTTTTTAATCTTTCCAAACATTTTATTATTTTTTTTCCGCAGGCCTGGTAGGACTCGAACCTACAACACTCGGTTTTGGAGACCGATGCTCTAGCCATTGGAGCTACAGGCCTAAGTTATTTTTTCTTTTCCCGATGCAAAGTATGTCGACGACAAAAACGACAGAACTTTTTAAGTTCAATCCGTTCTGGTTTTTTCTTTTTATCTTTTGTACTAGAATAATTAATCTGTTTACATTCTGTACATTGAAACTGAATATTTTCGCGCATTTTATAAATCTCGTTAGATCGACTTAAGCCCTCGACCGGAATTGAACCGGTGACCTCGTCCTTACCAAGGACGTGCTCTTCCTACTGAGCTACAAGGGCGGATATGTGAAACCAAAGTATACTGTTTTATCTAAAATTTGTCAAGTTTTTTATTAATTATTTTTCAATCTAAAGATATTAGAAATAATAGAGTTAGATCAATTTCATATTGTCTTGATTAATTTTAAAAAACGACGTTTTCCAACCTTCAAAATACCAGGATTTAAGGACCAATTTTCGCTATCAATTTTCTTGCCATCTAAACTAATCGCGCCTTGCTTTAAAAGTCGCCTCGCCTCATTCTTAGAATCCAAAATACCTGATTCAACCAAAACATCCACAATCGAGGCACCCTGTGAAGCCAATAAAATATTGTATTCAACAATGTCCTCTGGAGTTTTCTTCTGAGTAAAAACATTTTCAAAGCTTTCTCTCTCTTTTTTAGCAACTTTTTCTGAATAAAATTGTCTAACAATTTCTTCAGCAAGAGCCAATTTTGCCTCTTTTGGATGTATTTCTTTAACTTGAAAAATATCCATATCAGTCAGAAGCTCGTAGTATTCCATCATTATTTCATCGCTAAGAGACATTATTTTACCAAAAATCTCCTTTGGCGGCTCATCAATGCCAATATAATTACCTAAAGACTTGCTCATCTTCTGAACGCCATCTGTACCCTCTAAAAGCGGCATCATCACAACTGCCTGCGGTTCTTGACCAAAGGACTCTTGTAATTGACGCGCCATTAAAAGATTAAATTTCTGATCAGAGCCACCCAGCTCAATATCTGCCTTCAGGTAAACTGAATCATACCCTTGCATCAAAGGATAAATAAACTCCAAAATACTTATTTCCTTATTCTCATCCATTCGCTTTTTAAAATCTGCCCTAGCTAACATTTGGGCCACAGTGCATCGAGCTGATAAATCTAAAACATCTTGATTCGAAAACTTTTTAAGCCATTTACTGTTAAAAACAACTTTAGTTTTCGTTTTGTCAAGAATCTTAAACACCTGGCGCTCATATGTTTTAGCGTTCTTAAGAATCTGTTTTGGTGTCATGCGAACGCGCAGCTGATCACGCCCAGTTGGATCGCCAATTTGAGCAGTAAAATCTCCAATCAAAAAAAAGACTTTATGTCCTAAATCTTGGAATTGTCTTAGCTTTCTAAGTAAGACAACGTGACCCAAATGTAAGTCAGGGGCCGTTGGATCAAATCCAGCCTTAATATGAAGTGGTTTTCTCTCTTTTCGAGATCTTAGAAGCTTGCGCTTTAAAATTTCGATATTAATGATTTCCGTGGTACCGGAGGAGATTTTTTTAATGGTATCTTCGATTTGCATAATATTCGTTTTGACTCAAAATAAATGAAAATGCGTGACCGCCACCTTTTGCGCAGTCACGCACATCAATAATCTATTTATTCTTGCTCTACTTCTTGCGGCTGGTCATCAGAAATTTTTGAACTCAAACCAATTTTCATTTGATCAACATCAACCTTGATAACTTTTACCTGAATTTTATCTAAGGCCTTCAAACTTTCAGAAGTAGCTTTGTCAATTTCAGAAGCATAAATAAGCCCTTCAAGTTCTTCTTCGAGCTTAACAAAAACACCGAATTCAGAATTCATTACAACTTCTGCCTCTAAAACTTTTCCAACTGGATATTGCTCTGCAATCTCAGACCAAGGATTTTCTTTAATCTGCTTGTATCCTAATGTAATTTTTCTTTGATCAGGATCAACGGCTAACACAACAACTTCAACCGACTGGCCCTTTTTGAAAATTTCTTGAGGGTGGTTGACTTTTCGAGTCCAGGACATGTCAGAAACATGGATCATCCCTTCAATGTTTCCATCAAGCTCAACAAATGCTCCATAATCTGTAAAGCCACGGACTTTTCCTTCTACCCTTGAATTAATAGGAAATTTTTCTTCAGCTTCAAGCCATGGATTTCTTTCCAATTGCTTAAGACTTAAAGAAATTCTTTTGGTATCACGGTCAATATTAATAATTTGAACTTCAATCATGTCGCCAATCGCAAACATTTCTTGAGGATTGACCATCTTCTTCTGCCAAGAAATCTCAGAAGAATGAAGAAGTCCTTCAATGCCTTTATCAATTTCGACAAAAACACCATAAGGCATAATGTTGACAACTTTGCCTTGGATTTTTGACCCAACAGGATATTTACCCTCAATACCCTCCCATGGATTCGCAGTAATCTGTTTTAATCCTAACGATACTTTTGAATTTTCTTTATCAAAATCCAGAATTAAAACCTCAATCTCATCGCCGGCTGCAACCAACTCCGACGGATGATTAATACGAGACCAACTCATATCTGTGATATGCAAAAGACCATCAATCCCACCAAGGTCAATAAACGCGCCAAAATCTGTAATTCCTTTAACGCTTCCGATTCGTTTTTGTCCTTTTTCGATCTTATCCCAAAGTTTCGATCTAACTTCATCGCGTTCTTTCTGAACAACTTCTCGTCTAGAAAGAATAATATTGCGTCTCTGCTTATTCATCTTAGTCACAATAAACTTATACTTGTTTCCGATGATATCCTTTGGCGCAACACCTTTAAATGCAGACAGCGATCTTGGCAAAAACGCATCAGCTCCTTGCATGTCAACGATATACCCACCGTTAACCGGCTTAATAACACGACCCTCTACAGACGATCCCTCATCAACCTCGTCCACAATTTTTTGCCATCCTTTAAGCTTTTGAGCTTTTGAATGCGAAAGAACTAATTTTCCAGCGTCATCCTCAGTTGACTCAATTAAAACATCAACTTGACTTCCTTCCTTAAGCTCCGCTAAATCCCGAAATTCACTTATAGGAATAAATCCTTCGGATTTGAATCCAATATCGACAATGACATCCTTTTCGGTAATCCCGACGATCACACCTTTGACAATTTCGCCTTCGTTAATTTCTCGCAGAGTATTCTCGTACAACTCTGCCATAATAGATTGTTTTTCTGCTGACATAAACAACACCCTCTTTCTTAGGAATTCTTTCGCATGAATACGGAAATCAATCAGCAAAGGATTCACCGCTCCAAGCAAAAGTTCCACGATTATCACGGAAAAGTCCGTTTTTGTCAACTAAAATCTTTTATCATTAATCCACAGAAGAATAATTTAAGGAAAGATTTAACGTTTTGCTTCAAAAGATAAGCTTTGAATAGCCCTCATAACAACATCTGCTATTTGTTGATATGATTCATTATCTTTTGTGTAAATAGGAGAACCAAAATAAACTGTTACTTTTGCAGGCTTAATTAATTTTGACTTAGGCGCCATAGCCTTATCAGATCCAGAAATATAAGCTGGAATAATAGGAACACCTGCTTTTGCGGCAATCATTCCTACCCCAGGCTTAATATTTTCAAGATTAATAGTGCTTGTTTGTCGTCCTCCTTGAGGAAACATAACAAGCCCTTGACCCTTTCTCAACCTTCGCAAAGCTTCCTTAATAGAACGAGGATCTGCCAACCCCCTTCGAACGGGGAATGCACCAAACTGGGACAAAAAAAAGGATGAAAATTTATCCTTAAACAAGGATGACTTGGCAAAATAACTTAATTTTCGTCCAGAGGCAACACCAAGAATCATTGGATCTAAATTGCTTAAATGATTGCTCGCAATAATATAGCCACCTTTTTGAGGTATCTTTTTTGCTTCAAAAGCCTTTAACAATAAAAGGCTTTTGAAGAGAATCCAAAACAATAAATGAGCTACCCAATAAATCATTTTACAATTTTTTTAATACCGTTTTTCCATATTCAATCAATGCCTTTGCCTTAGTCATAGATTTGGCTTCCACATAAGATCTGACCAGTGGTTCCGTACCTGAAGGACGGAACATAATCCAGCTCTCATCCTCACACACAAGCTTAACACCATCAAATGTCTTAACATCAATGACTTTCTTCCCAAGAATCTTTTTCATTGATTTTACTTTCTTCAAATCAAACGTTTTCTTATCTGTTTTAAGTCCTGCTTTTTGATAATAATATCGCCCAAACTCTTTTTCCATGTCTTGGATAAGCTTTTTAATACTCTTCTTGCAATACACCATCATTTCAAGCAAAAGAAGTCCTGCGAGCGTTCCATCCCTTTCTGGAATATAATTCTGAACGCCAATCCCGCCGGCTTCTTCGCCGCCGGCCACAATATCTTCAGCAGTCATCAAATCAGAGATATATTTAAATCCAACCGGAGTTTCATAAAGTTTTAAGCCTAGACCTTTTGCAATATTATCGAGCATTGTTGTTCCACAAATTGTCTTAACAACGCCTCCAGATCGACCTTTATTGCGAACAAGATGCAGAATAATTAATCCCAATATCTTCTGAGGACTGATATATTCGCCATCCGATGTCACAGCGGCAATACGGTCAGCGTCACCATCTAAAATAAGCCCTAAATCAAACTTTTCTTTTTTAACACGACTCATAAGCTCCGAAACATACTCCTCAACAGGTTCTGGCTTTCCTCCTTCAAACGAAGGATTAATATCTCCACGCATTACCTCAGCGCGAATATTAGTACCTTTTAAAACATCCAAAATCAAAGAATCTCCGCTCCCATGCATCGCATCCGTTAAAACTTTATAACGTGATTTCTTAATAGTTTTTAAATCAATATAATTTCGTAAAAAATTAATATAATCTTCTTTGAAGTCATAAACAATTAAATCTTTTTTATTTCTTGCCGTTTCAAAATCTATTATTTTTACTTCCGTTTTGCAAAGATATTCTTCCACAATATCAGTTATCTCTCGAGATGCGGCACCACCTTGCGCTGTCTTAATTTTAACACCATTAAACGCAGCAGGATTATGACTAGCCGTAATCATGAGGCCAGCAACACAATTTTTTCTCGTCACACCGAAGCTTAGCGTTGGAGTTGGGATAGGTGCATCAGAAAGATAAACCTCAATATTATTTTTTGCCAAAACACACGCAACTGTTCTTGCATACTGATCAGATAAAAATCTTGTATCATAACCTATGGCAACTCTCTTTCGAATACCGGGCTTCTTTTTTAATCCCCGGTTGATCCATTCACTGATCGCCTGAGATAGAATCTCAACATTCTTAAATGTAAATTCTTTTGAAATAATTGCTCTCCACCCATCTGTTCCAAATTTAATTTCATTTTTTATATTTTCACACATCAGATAACTCCTTTACCTTAATTATTTATTAATCAATTACTAATTCCATAAAGCTTGTTTTGAAAAACATAATCTAAAACTTTATCCGGCACAAAATATTTTATTGTTTTATTCTGAAACATACGCATACGAACATATGATGATGAAATATCAATTCCTGGCATTATGACACTATGATGTTTTTCATCCGAACTATTTTTCATATGTCCTGGTCGATTAACAACAATAAAATCTGCAATTTCTAAGATTTTATTAATATACTTCCATTTTGAAAGCTGAGACAAGGTATCTTCTCCGATAATAAAAAATATTTTTGCTTCTGGAGGATACATTTCTTTAAAATAACACATCGTATCAACCGTATACGATTTCCCTTTTTTCTTAATTTCAAAATCAGAAATCTCAAAAAAAGGATTACCTTCAATCGCCAGACGCACCATCTCAAAACGATGTTTTGCACCCGCAACAATTTTTCGATTTTTATGTGGAGGAATATAAGCCGGAACAAAAATAACCTTATTTAAATGCATCCGCTCTAAAGCCATCTGAGCAATCGCCAAATGACCAATATGAATCGGATTAAATGTCCCACCTAATATCCCTATTCTTTGCACGCCTTTTCATCCTTTAACAAAAGTATTACTCACGAATTTGACCTTTACCTAAAATCGTATATTTATACGTTGTCAATTCAGGTAATGCCATTGGCCCTCGAGCATGAAGCTTATCAGTACTAATGCCGATCTCTGCTCCAAATCCAAATTCATATCCATCTGTAAAACGCGTTGATGCATTAACATATACACAAGCCGAATCAATAGATCGTAAAAAGCTATCCGCTTCTTTTTTATTATTCGTAATAATAGCGTCCGAATGCTTTGACCCATAAAGATTAATATGGTCTACTGCTTCAGCAAGATTCTTAACAACTTTTACTGAAAGGATCAAATCAAGATATTCTTCAGACCAATCGACCTCTGCTGCCCTTTTAACGCCGGACACAATCTTTCGAGTGCGTGCACATCCTCGAACCTCAACACCCGCTTTATTAAAATCATTTATCATCCTTGGCAAAAACTTTTTAGCAATCTCTTCATGCACTAACATTGTCTCCATCGCATTACAAACACCCGGACGTTGAACCTTCGCATTGAAGCAAACATTACTCGCCATCTTTAAATCTGCAAGATTGCTCACATAAGTATGACAAACCCCTTTATAATGCTTGATAACAGGAATGCAAGAATTTTGCATTACAAATTTAATTAACCCCTCTCCACCCCTCGGCACAATAACATCGACATAACGATCCAACTTCAAAAGAATATTAACGGCCGTTCGATCTGTCGATGATATCATCTGAACAACATCCAAAGGAACTTTTGTCTTTTTCAACGACTTCTTAATAACACTAAAAATTGCTTTATTAGAATAAAAAGCCTCCTTGCCGCCTTTCAAAATAACAGCGTTGCCTGATTTTAAGCACAGACCAATACAATCGCTCGCGACATTTGGTCGCGATTCATAAATAATGCCAACAACCCCAATAGGAGTCCTAACTTTATTAATTTTTAAACCATTAGGACGCATAAAAGTTGCGATAATCTCACCAACAGGATCTTTGAGTTTAGCCGTATCTAAAAGACACCTCGCCATTGATTTAATCCGTTTTTCGTTTAGCATCAAACGATCAAGCAAAGCTTTTGAATAATTATTTTTAATAGCTATATCAATATCTTTTTGATTTTCTTTAATCAAGAATTTTTGATTTCTCAAGATAGCTTCAGCTATTACACGCAATGCTTTATTTTTATCATTAGTCGAAACGAGCGCCATCCTTCTCGATGCGGCCTGCGTTGATCTGGCCATCAATACAATCTTCTTCTCTAAACTCATATTTTCTCTTTTTATCTTTGACATAACACCATCTCATTACAGTGAACAACTTCCATCTCACCTTTTTTATTATTTATTTTATGCAAATCGTTAACAGAATAATTAATAATCCCACGGGCAATCTCAGAATTTGCCTGATCAACAATCGCAACAACATCTTCTTTCTTGAAATAACCTTCCCACCCAACAACACCAGGAAGAAGAAGACTTTTTCCGCCTTTCAAAAGAGCTTCTTTTGCGCCTTGATCAACAATAATCTTTCCCTTTGGTTTTACGCCAAACGAGATCCAATGACGCTTCGCCAAAAGCTTTTCTTCTTTCTCAACAAAAAATGTCCCAATACACTTTCCGCTAAGAACATCACGCACAACATTTTTCGTGTTACCATTTGCGATCACACACGGAATTTTAGCCTGCGTTGCAATCTTAACAGCCTCAATCTTTGTAAGCATGCCGCCTTTGGAAACATTCTTTTTAGCTGTGCCAAGCGCTAAGGCTTCAATCTCTTTTGTGACTTCTTTAATTTCACGAAAAATCTTTTTTTCCTTATCTCTTAAATCATACAAACCATCGACATCAGATAAAATCAAAAGTAAATCAGATTCAATTAAACTTGCAACAAGAGCGGAAAGCTTATCATTGTCCCCAAATTTAATTTCATCTGTTGAAATCGTATCGTTTTCATTAATAATCGGAACAAGACCATAATCTAAAATCTTATTAATCGTGCTACGTGCGTTATTATAACGAAGGCGAACATCGAAATCATCCCAAGTTAACAATATTTGAGCACACCGTAGTTTATTCTTCTTAAATAAATCCGTATATGTACGCATTAAAACATTTTGACCAATAGCCGCAAGCGCCTGCAAAGACGAAACATCAGAAGGCCTAACGTGCGCACAAATTTCACCTAATCCAAGAACAATTGATCCAGAACTAACTAAAACAACATCGATGCCCTTTTTGCGAAGTGCAGCAATCTCTTTAACAATAAAACGCAATCCAGAAGATTGCGGTTTCATATAAAAATTGGCAATAATACCAGACCCAATTTTAATAACAACTCTTTTTATTTTCTTTTTGAACTTTCTTGACATAGCATTTTTCTTATCTCATTAACTAGATTATCTAATCCTTGCCTCTCGGTTGCGGAAACTGAAAATATTCTTTCTGAAAATTCTTTTTTAAATCTTCTTAGGTTTGTCCTGCTTTTTGGCAAATCCATCTTATTTGCAACAACAATTCTTTTCTTAAACAATAATTTATGGCTGTACTCTTGAAGCTCATAATTAATCTTTCGATAATCCTCCAGGGGATCTCTCTGTTCAACTCCAGCCATATCCAAGACATGGACCAAAATCTTTGTTCGCTCTGCGTGTTTTAGAAACCTATCCCCTAACCCTTTGCCATCATGAGCACCTTCAATAAGGCCAGGCAGATCTGCTATAACAAATTCAAAATCATCTTGAGAAACAAATCCTAAAATTGGTTGTCTTGTTGTAAATGGGTAACTGGCAATCTTAGAGCGGACTTTCGATACAGCAGAAATCAAGGTTGATTTTCCAGCATTTGGAAACCCAATAAGACCAACATCCGCCATAATTTTAAGCTCAAGAAGAATTGTCTTATTTTGGCCTTCTTCTGGATGTTTAAACGTTCGCTTGTGATTATTTCCAATACCCCCGCGACCACCGCGAGCGACAATGATACTTTGGCCATCACAAATCAAATCTTTAATAAGCAATCCAGTATCGCCATCACGGATTATTGTGCCAACAGGAACTCTCAAAATACAATCTTCGCCAGTTCTGCCGGTCTTTCCATTACTACTAGCGTGACCGCCCTTCTTTGCTTTGTGATGTTGTCTAAATTTATAATCTAGGAGTGTTTGAACAGACTTGCTAGCCTCAAAGATAACATCGCCACCTTTTCCGCCATCCCCTCCATCAGGTCTCGGATGCCGAGTCTGCTTATCTGAATAAAAACTTTCACACCCATTGCCGCCCTTGCCAGAACTTATGAATATTCTTGCTTCATCAACAAAAGCTGCCATATCTATCCCTTTACCTTAAAACTCTAGGCTATTCTGCTGCTTCAATTGAAACAATGCTAAGAGCTGTTAGCTTTTGTCGATGACCTTTTTTAAGTTCGCTATTTTTTCTGCGCCAATATTTAAAAGCAATAACTTTTTCATCTTTTTTCTGCCCAAGAACCTTAGCTGTAACTTTTACGTCCTTTAAATACGGCTGACCAACCTTAACGGTTGTCCCTTTTGAATAAAGCAAAACCGGCTCTAATGAAAATGCTTTCCCTTCTTTTTGATCAATGGTTTGAACATCAATCAAATCGCCTTCTGACACCTTGTATTGCAACGAACCAACCTGAACAATTGCGTACATCTCTTCCTCCTTAAAACAATTTTAAAATTAATTTTATTCGATTTTCACTCTTCCGTGCCCTTGACAATACGGACAAGCTTCGAATGACATAGATTCTATCGTTTTTCCTGCTCTAGCACGAGTCATCTCTAAAAGACCTAATGACGATATTTTTGTAATTTCTGTCTTTGAATGATCTTTGTCCAATGCTTTTTGAAGGGTTTGCAAAACTTGCCTGCGATGAGCATCCCTTCCCATATCAATAAAATCGATGACAATGATACCACCTAAATCCCTTAAACGCAACTGTCTCGCGATTTCCCCGGCCGCTTCAACATTAACCATAAAAGCAGCTTCCTCTGGAGAAGCGTTGACCTTAAAGCGTCCACTATTAACATCCACGACGATAAGTCCCTCTGTTGGCTCAATAACAATATGCGCCCCAGACTTCAAATAAACCTTTCGATCATAAATTTGATTAAGCTGTTTAGCCATATTTTTACTTTCAAATAATGGCGTCTCACCTTTATAATGCTGAATTTTTCCTACCATCTCTCTCCCAATCAACATATGAACAAATTTCTTTATGCGACCATATTCTTCTTCAGAATCAACAATAAGCCTATCAACATCTTCCCTTAAGAAATCACGAACAATGCGCCAAACAAGATCATATTCCTTATAAATAAGCGATGGGGCCTTACGCTCATCAGAAAGCTTCTTGATGCGAGTCCAAATTTTATGTAAAAATTTAGCATCACGTATAATTTCGCGCTTCCCTTTTTGAGAAGCAACAGTACGAACAATAAATCCACTTTCTTCAGCAAAATTTAATCCTTTTAAAATCTCTTTTAAGCGCTGGCGATCCTCTGAAGTTTCAATCTTTTTTGAAACTCCAAGATGCTTGTCGTAAGGCATAAAAACAACAAAACGGCCCGGAAGACTAACATGCGTTGTCAATCGCGCTCCTTTGTTCCCAAAAGGTTCTTTGACAACTTGAACAAGAACTTCGGCGCCTTTCTTCAAAGAAAAATCTTTTCCTTTTTTTTGCTTCATTTTCTTCTTTTTACCATTCAGCATCCGATCAATCAATTTTCGAGGACCTGTAAATTCCTCTTCAACTAAAGGATTAATCGCATCTGTCAAATAAAGAAAACCATTCTTTTCTTGTCCAATATTAACAAAAGCAGCATTAATTGATGGTAAAATCGACTCTACGACACCTTTATAAATATTTCCAAGAAGAAAATCCTGACGATCCATCTGAATATAAAAATCATCCAAAATACCGTCTTCGATAATAGCGACACGCTTCTCGCTCGCTTTTATATTTACTAAAATTTCTTTAGACATTTTTATTATTTACCTTCGAATATTTCGAGACGTTGTTTCAGATCAGCGCTATCATCAGGAATATTATCCGTAATAATATGCGGTGTTATGAAAATAAGTAGCTCTGTTTTTGATAGTGTCTTTTCCTTTTTTTGAAACAGGAGTCCAAGAAGAGGGATGTCCCCTAAGAAGGGCACCTTTTTCTTAACATCGGTCCACTGATTTTTGATAAGGCCTGCGATAACTAACGTCTGCCCATCTGCAATCATGACCCGCGTAGAGGCTGATTCACTGCTTAATCGTGGTACACTTGTATTCTCGACTTGAACAAAATCTAAAATCGCCGTAACCTTTGGTTCTACATCCAAAGTCACAAATCCTGAATTATTGACATGCGGAGTAACTTTAAAAATAACTCCAATGTCCTTATATTCCCAATCCACAACCTGCATTGTAGCTTGATCCTTATTATACTCATATTCAGGAAATGGATACTGACTGCCAACAACAATATTCGCTGTTTGATTATTCAAAGTCACAATACGAGGATTCGAAAGAATATGTGTATTGGATCGTGTACTTAAGATCTCTAAAACAGCTTGCACCTGATTAAAATTTAATGTTCCAAAACTAAATAGGTCTGCACCGGGAGATGGAAAATCCAGGTTATTAATCGGATTCCCCTTTTCATCAACCTTTGCATCCTTTACATACTTATTGTTGCTGCTTGCTGTAAACGGCCATGTTGTTGGCCTTTTTGCACCCGAAGCTGCTGTTTGAATTGTCCAATCAATGCCTAAATTTTCTGAATTTGAAAGCGTTGTTTCGATAATTTTTGCTTCGATCAAAACCTGAGGAGTCGTTGCGTCAAGACGGCCAATAACATCCGATATCAAAGAAACATTGCTCACAGAATCTGTTACAATAAGTGTGTTTGTTCTTTGATCAAAATTGATTGATCCTCTTTGTGTTATCATCTTCTCAATCGACACAATAACATCAGAAGCATTCGCATAATTTAAAATAAATGTCTTAGTAATAATCGATTCTTGATCAGCTAAAACAAGCGCATCTTCTCTAAGCTTTTTAAGATTCTCAATCGTTGTAACAATAATAATGCTTCCTGTCTCTTCGTAGCCATAACCATATGTTCTTAAAATAACATCTAAAGCATTTTTCCATGGAACATTTGTCAACTGAATCGTTACGAGCCCTGTCACTTCTGGCCCAGCAACAATATTAACCCCACTTCGATAAGAGAGAATTTGCAAAACATTACGAATATCTGCATCACGAAAATCCAATGTGACACATCCTTCACATGTATCGCCAAAAACATCCAACGCTGTTTCCTCTGCCACAGGCTGAGATTGCTGATCCTGCGAATACCCTACACTAGTGAGCAATCCAATCATGATAAGGAAAATCAATAATTTTCGAATCACTTTATCTCCCCTTTCTTATTTCTAAAACAAATTCTTTATTATCTTTGATCAAAATAACCCTATTTTCTTCTACCTTAGATAACATATATCCAACAACCTGATTTCCAACATTGAAAACTTTTCCGTTGATAATAGCCAAGCTCTTTCCATTAGGGTCGTAAACAATTCCTTCGAGACTCAAGTCTCCATAATCAAGATTCTTATCATAAGTAATAATCGCCCCACTCGGACTCACCAAAGGCCAAAAAGGATCCCGCTTACCTTGAGCATTGTAAACAAATGGTTCTCTCTCCTCAGCAAACAATGCTCCGGAAGAGACAAAAATAAAGAACATTAACAAAAAATATCGCATAGCCACCTTTTTATTAATCTTTTTCCACAATAAAAATTGTAATAGCAATCTTAAAAATATGGTTTCTTAAATGAGCGCTATTTTGCATAATATCAAAATCTTCAATATTCATAAAAATTTGATCTCCTTCGATGCGACTAAATAATTCCCCAATCGCATGATAACCACCCTGTCCTTTAACATAAATTGGAAGCGCAAAATATTTTGCCCCCTCACGCTCTAAAACAAGTTCTTGAGAATCTTTTAACGGCATAATCTGGTCAATTTGAACACCTGCTGCTATAGCAAGACGAGAAATCTTCTCAAGCATCATAGGAATTTCTTCTCGAGACAAAACACTTGCGTCAACTCTGACAAGCTTTTCTCTAAGCCGAGAAACTTCTTTTTGATAATGCGGCATATTTTCAAGATTACGCTTTAGCTCTTTCAAATTCTCTGATAACTCAATATTTTTTGGACTAATCGATTTAAGGGCGTTGATCTGAAAACGCATAAACAAAACATAATCAAAAAATAAAATAAAAACAACAAGCCCAGCAAGAAGATAATATTTCATCTTCTCTGCCATTTCTGGAATTTCAAAAGGTATTTTATTTATCAAATTTTTCATCGAGCCTCAATGTAATAACAAAATCAGCAATTTGGGTTGAATGAATATCTCTCCTTTGAATCGAACCAACTTCTATGTCCTGCAAGCCAAACATAAATTCTTCTCGCTCCTTCAAGCTAGAGCTAAAATTTCCGACACTTGTCATCTCATCATTTTTTTTAGATACAGCGCTTCCTTTAATAAGAAATATATTTTTACTTAACGATATCTTATCAAGCCAAACGCCCTGGGGAACAGCATCACTAATCGCATTTAGTTTCTCAGCCCAAAAAATTCTTTTTTCAACTGTAATTTTTTCCACAACATCAATTCTTTTTTTTAAAATTTGAAGATTTTCTAAAACTTTATCAACGCTCCCTTTTTCAGGTGCAATCGACGTCCAATGTGCTTTATGCTGCCCATAGCTTGCAAGCTTCAAGAAAATAGAAATCTGTAACAAAACATGAACCCCTATCAAAAGAATCAAAACTCCCGCAGCGGTTCCAACTAAAGTTTCCAAAGGAATAACCTTCAAAATCTTTTTAAAAATTTGACCCTTTTTCTTTTTTTGTAACTCTTCTGGAATTAAATTAATTTTAATCATCATCACAAAGTGAAAGCCCTAATGCAACAGGTAATTGATGAATGTTCTCGCTAAAGCTTTCGCGAGAAACCTTGTCCGAAAAATCTAACGCATCAACAGGATTCCATCGCTCAGCTGGAATACCTAATTCTTTCATAAAGAAATCCTCAATTTTTGGCAAATAAGAAGAATCTCCTGTCAAATAAAGCCTTGTTACCTCTAGGCTATTCTCCGAAGTAAAATAATCAAACGAAAGTCTGATTTCTGAAACTAAACTCGACAATGTTGACTGACATGCTGAAAGCATTTCATCTGATTTAACGCCAGGATTTTGCCTTATTGCTTCAGCCTGAACAAGATCTACGCCAAATACATTTACAATCTTCTGCGTAAAATCTTTACCCCCAACAGAAATATCTCTGGTAAATTTTGGCGTATTCTTGTCTAAAATAACAAGACTGCTTTTAATCTCCCCGATATCCAAAACTGCAACTGTGCTTAATGATGGATCTTGACTACTCTGCCCATCTTTTTTATTCTTTTGAAGTTTAATAAAAGCATTTGAAAGAGCAACTGCATTTAGCCCGATACAATTAGATTGAAATCCTAAAGAAGTAATAAAATCTATGCGCTTCTTCACAATCTCATTTTTAGCAACAGCAACTAAGACCAAGACTTTACTATCTTTACCTTTGTTATCTTCAACAATGTGACAATCCATGAAAATTTGGTCTTTCGAAAAAGGAAAGTATTTATCTGTCTCAAGGGAGAGTGACTGACGCAATTGCTTTAATGGCATACGCGGCATTTTGATAAATCGAATTAGTATCCCTTGACCAGACAGCCCTGTAAAAATATTTTTTGAAGAAAATCCAAATCGACTTAAAATCTTCCGAATTGAGCTCTCCACGTCTTCGCCATCAACAGGCTCAACGGCCCAATTAACAATTTTAAAAACCCCTGAACTTGATAAAATCATTTCCACTGCCTTGCAAGACCTTGCGCCAATGTCCAAACCAACACATGACTCTTCAGGCTGCTTTGGAATGCGACTTCGGATAAATAAAAAATATTTCTCTAAGAATTTTGATATCTGAGTAAACATAAATAATCGTTACATATAGTTGCGTTATGAATTAACTAATATATATAGTATATATATTATATATTAGAAATATTGTTTTCTCTATAATAAACTTCTTTTTCTGTATGTAAAGAATTTTATCATCTTTTTTAAACCTCTAAACACAGAGCTTTTTCTTGTAAGAATTCGTATAATTTATTTTTTTAGAACTAAAACCAAAAAAATAAGCGAGAGGCTTAAAACCTCTCGCTTATCAACATACTTATTTAGCAGTAAAATTATTCTGCTGACAAAACACCACCTGAAGTCATCGTAAAAGTTGATGATCCAGTTGTACCTCTTGTAACAGGAGTTGCTGTTAATGTATATCCAGTATTAGCAAATGTACAAGCATATACATATCCAGATACTGTTGAAGAACAGTATGCTGAATTTAGATACGGTGGAGTTGCTGTTGTTAACGATGCAATCGCTCCGGGATAACTTCCAGAGTTAGCAGTTCCAAATGTTTCTGCCGCTGTAGAGATTGTGCGAAGCGTGCTTTGTGCAAGCGCATCATTAGCTGAAATTCTTGCCCTAAGCAAATTAGGGATAGCAATAGCAGCTAATAAAGCAATGATCGCAACAACGATCATAATTTCAACGAGTGTAAAACCTTTTCTATTCATTGTTCTGACCTCCTTTCAGGACTCAGAATAAGCTATTTCTGAAAAACCTCCTGAAAGAAAGAAAAAACAAAACATATGATGACATTTTAAAGCTTTTCTTTTCAGGATAATTTCATTCAACAGCTCAAATCCTTTGTATTATCTTATCCTCGCCTCCCTTCTTTGTCAAATCGTTTTCAAAAAACTTTATCTTTTACCTGATACAAGTATATCACGCAAAAATAAACTTTGCCAAATAAGGAAAAGCAAAATATTAGTAACTTTTTATAAGACTTTCAATTTGTTGCGTTTGCTTTTGAGATTTAGATAGATTTTTTTTAAGCTTTTTAAGCTCAATTTGCAAATCTTTATTTTCTTCTTCAAGTTTTAAAGCTTCGGATCGAAGTATTTCTATTTTTTCTGTGCCAATATGCTGCTTTAAGCTTCGATTCCTATCCTCTATCGCAGCAAGGCTATTTTGGAGCTCTTGTTTTTGACCTTCCAATTGAGCAATTTTACTTAAAAAGATACCCGACTCTTTTTGATACTGATCCAAAGCAACAACATGCTCATTTTTTAAAGAATCCTGTTTAGATAGCAAAACAAGAATATCTTCATAAATATTAGACATTTCTGAATAAATTTTTTTATTTTCATTATTAAGTTTTTGAAATCGCTCACGAAAAGACAAAATTTCTTCATTAAGACTTTCAATCTTTTTTTTCCAAACTTTGCAATCTTCCTGACTCGTTTCGATAAGCTGTGCAAGCCGAGCCTTTTGAGTCACATAATCGCTAGAGACTTGCTGATATTCTTTTTTTCCAAATTTACGCTCTTCTTCTAAGGAACGAATGTCCTCCTTAAGCTGATTTATTTTTATTCCCATTTGCTCATTTTGCTTCTCTTTTTTTTCAATATCATCTCCAAGCTTGTTTGCTTTTTGTTCAAAATCTGTTTTTCTTTTAATCAACTCGCTTAAGACTTTTTCAAGACGAAAAACTTCAGCTTGATCGTTCTCCATTGTCTGCAATGTAACCGTATCCTTAACGCTAAGATTCTCTATTTGCTCATTTGTTTTTTTCACTTGTTCTAGCAAATATTTTAAATCTTCGGCCAACTGCTTATTTTCCAACAAAACCGAATCGTTCTGCTCGGAAAGTTTATCCATGCTAACTTTAAGCTCAGAAACACTTTGAGCCCAATAATCAGCAAGGCTAGAAACAGATGTCTGATTTTGCGAAAATACAGTGCTAGCACGAAACAAAAACCCTATAACAAACACTAAAATAAATATAAATAATTTCTTTTTCATAAATTTTAATGAATTATTGTTGTTAAATTAATAATCGGTAAAAACAACGCAATGACAATAAATCCGACTACAACACCTAAAAATCCAATAATAAGAGGCTCAATCATACTTGTTAACCCAGAGACAGCAGCATCAACCTGATCTTCATAAAACTCAGCAATCTTTGTTAGCATTGTTTCCATTTTTCCTGTTTTCTCTCCAACAGAAATCATGCGAATAACCATCTGCGGAAAAACTTTACTTTTTGCCAATGGTTCTGAAATACTTTCGCCATCTCGAATGTGAGTGCAGGCATCAGTTGAAACTATTTCAATAACACGATTACCAGAGCTTTTTCCAACAATCTCTAATGATGTAAGAATAGGAACGCCACTCTGTATTAATGTTGCAAGTGTTCGGCTAAAACGACTAATGGCAACTTTCTGAATAAGAGGACCAAAAATCGGAAGCTTGAGACTAACACGATCAATCTGAAGACTTCCGTTTTTTGTTTTCTTATAATTAATAAAGAAAATAAAAATTCCGATAAAACCAAAAATGAGCAAAAGAAAACTTGACCTCAAATTTTCACTTACACTGATAAGTATCTGCGTCATCGCAGGCAATTCTTGCCCTAAAGAATCATAAATTTCTTTAAATGTTGGAACAACTTTAATTAATAAAACTAAAGTAATAACAATCGCCATAGAAATAACAACAATCGGATATACCATTGCTGATTTAACTTTTCGTTTTAATTTAAGCGTTTTTTCCATATATCCAGCAACACGATCCAAGAGCTCATTTAAAGCACCTCCTGTTTCACCAGCTTTGACCATACTTACGAAGAGAGTATCAAAAACCCTGGGATGCTTTGCAAACGCAACCGACAAACTATTGCCCACCGAAACATCTTCTCTAACGGTTGCAATAACCTCTTTAAAATATCGATCCGTTACCTGCTCTCCTAAAGCTTCTAGACTTTGTAGAATAGGAATGCCTGCCTCAATCATTGTTGCAAGCTGGCGCGTAAAAACAACCAAATCATCTGGATTAACCTTATTGCCTCCAAAAGAAATATTTCGTACATCTAAACTTTTTGTTTCTTCAATCGAAACAATAATTAAATTACGCTTACGTAATTCTTTAATAACAGCATCTTCGTCCTCAGCAACAACCTTACCGCTAATTGTCGCAGCACTTTCATCCTTTGCAATGTATTTATAATTTGGCATAATTAAGCTCCTATTTTAAAACCCTTATGTTAGCAAAACAATGCTCTTCCATACGTTTATTCCGAACTTGCAACTCTAAAAACTTCTTCAATCGTCGTAACTCCAGAAAGGAACTTCTCGACCATATCGTCCCAGAGTGTTGTCATTCCATTTTTTACTGCATAATCTTTAATCTCTGAGGTGCTGGATCCCTTGATCAACATTTCTCGCACATGTTCGTCAACTTCCAAAACCTCAACAATGCCAATCCGGCCATGATATCCTGTTTGCCGACAAAAATCGCATCCCTTCCCATGATAAAATTTTGTTCCTGGCTTAATCTTGCTTTTAATTTCCTCTAAAACACTCTCCGGCAATTGAATTTCTTCTCGACATTTCGGACAAATCATTCGACATAATCGCTGCGCGCAAATAGCAATCACACTCGAAGATACAAGAAAAGATTCTACACCCATATCAATGAGTCGTGTCAAAGCACCAGCTGCATCGTTAGTATGTAAGGTCGACAAAACAAGCTGACCAGTTAAAGATGCCTTGATAGCAATATCCGCTGTTTCAGAATCACGAATTTCGCCTAACATAACAACATCCGGGCTTTGCCGTAAAATTGATCTTAGGCCGGAAGCAAAAGTAAGGCCAATATCTGGACGTGCCTGAATTTGAGTAAGACCGTCAACCAAATATTCAACAGGATCTTCAACTGTAATAATATTTTTATCAACCGTATTAAGCTGATTAATAATCGAATAAAGAGTCGTTGATTTTCCACTTCCCGTTGGCCCGGTAACTAAAATCATCCCGAAAGGTTTTTCAATTGCCTCTTTTAATTTAATTAATGGTTTTTCTGAAAAACTAAGCCCATCTAAACCAGCTGACAAATTACTTTTATCAAGAATACGAATAACAACCTTTTGTCCAAACGTTGTCGGAAGAAGCGATACTCGAAAATCAACTTCTTTAGATGAAAGCCGCATTTTAAAACGGCCATCTTGAGGAACCTGAGTTTCTGTAATGTTAATACCTGCCATAATCTTGATACGCACAATAACAGCATTTTGATTTACTTTTGGGATGTTTAAAACTTCCCTTAAAACACCATCAATACGATAGCGAACCCGAGCCGTAGATTCACTCGGTTCAATGTGAATATCAGAAGCCCTTTCTTTTAACGCCTCACGAATAACCAAATCAACCATGCGCACAATTGGAGCACGCACACTTTCTTCAAGATTAACTTCTTTCAACCCATCTTCTTCTTTTTCGCTGACCACTTCAAAATCTTTAATATCTATATCTCTGCTAACATCAGCCACGCTTTCAACATCCTGGGCACCATAATAGTTATCAAGGGCTTGT
Source organism: Candidatus Omnitrophota bacterium (assembly GCA_028693815.1). Classification (NCBI taxonomy): domain Bacteria; kingdom Pseudomonadati; phylum Candidatus Omnitrophota; species Candidatus Omnitrophota bacterium. Next base: position 17,326 of record JAQUUP010000008.1, on the reverse strand, counting down.
GCAATCTTAGACTCTTCGCTCATAACCACATCTACATTTCTATTCGTCAATGTTTTTAAATCATCAACCGCAAAAATATTAAATGGGTCTGATAGGGCAACTGTAATTGTTTTTCCAATTTTTGATATAGGAATCAAATGATGTTGACGTGCAATACGCGCTGGAATTATTTCCTTAAGGGATGGATCAATTTTATACTTAGAGAGATTAATAGTTGGAATTTTAAACTCTTTAACAAGAAGAACCAATAAATCCTGCTCGGAAACAAGACCTTTTTCAATTAAGATTTTATCAAGCCCAACACCTCTTTTTTGCTGTAAGGCAACGGCATCATTAAGATCTTTTTGGCTAATCCCGTGCGAGTGAGCAAGAGCATCTAAAACTTTTTCTTTAATCGTTATCGCCATTATTCTTTCATCTCTTCATCTAAAGCTGTTACTCTCAAAACCTCTTCAATTGATGTTAGGCCTACAGCAGCCTTTTCAAGAGCATCCTCTCTCATTGTTACCATATTTTCTTGACGAGAAACTTCTTTAATGCGGTACTCACCAGATCGTTCTAAAATACATTTTTTAACGGCTGGAGTCAAAACCATAATCTCCGTAATTCCGACTCTTCCTCGATATCCCAATTCAAAACAATGCTTACATCCCTTAGCTTTAAAAAATGTCGGCTTTTCATCAAATTTTAATTTAGTTAGTCCGATCTTCTCAGCGACGCAATCCGGAACATCATAAGGCTCTTTACATTTATCACAAAGTTTTCGAAGCAAACGTTGGGCAACAACACTCAAAACAGACGAACAAATCAAAAATGGCTCAATACCCATATTCATCATCCGCACAATTGACCCTGCCGCGGTAGTCGTGTGAAGCGAACTTAAAACTAAATGGCCAGTCAACGCTGCTTTAATAGCAACGTCTAAAGTTTCAAAATCACGAATCTCCCCAATCATGATAACATCCGGATCTTGACGTAAAATCGATCTCAAGGTTGAAGCAAAAGTCAGGTTGACTTGAGGTTTAATATTAACCTGATTAATCCCCTTCATCTGATACTCAACAGGATCTTCAACTGTAATAATATTTTTTTCTGGAGAATCAATAAACTTTAAAATAGAATAAAGCGTTGTCGTCTTTCCACTTCCTGTCGGCCCACAGGTTAAAATCATACCATGAGGTTTTAACGAACACTCTTTGAGAGTTTCAAGCGCCTGTCCTTTAAGTCCAAGTTTTGTAATATCCAACATCGCTGCATTTTTGTCTAAAACACGCAAAACAACTTTTTCACCAAATGCAGCTGGCAATACACTCACACGAAAATCCACTTCTTGCTTTCGATCAGTCATAATCTTAAAACGTCCATCCTGAGGAAGGCGATGCTCGGAAATATCAAGATTAGACATAATCTTGATTCGTGAAATAACAGGAAAATGGAGATTCTTAGACATCCGCTCTACTTCTCTGATGATGCCATCAACACGATAGCGGATACGCAATGCTTTCTCTAAAGGTTCGATAAAAATATCGCTTGCCTTAGCAGTAATCGCTTGCTTAATAATAGCGTCTGTTAGCCTTATTGTCGGCGCATCTTGGGTTAAATTCTCAACATGCTGTTTTTCAGTAATCTTTGACGAATCTTTGACAAGCTCGAGCTCCTCTGAGTCAGAGATATCTTTTATAATTTGATCAAAAGCAATATTAGCATCTTCAGAATAATAAATCCCAATTGCCTTTTCAATATCTTCAAGCTGCGACTCAACAGGGCGGACTTTAAAACCCGTCAAAGCATTAATATTATCAATCGAAACAATATCAGATGAGTTAGCCATTGCCAAAACAAGAACATGCCCTATGCGTGCTATTGGCATAACTTGATAATTCAAAACAATTGCCTTAGGAATAATACTAAGTACATCAGGAAAGATTTTTAAGTCAGAAACATCAACCGATATCGCTCCCAGTCCCTCAACAAAGAAATCAACAACTTCTGATTCTGATGCAAGTCCCTTTTTGATAATATAATCAACAAAAAACTCACCGACAGCTTCTGCTTGATCAAAAATAACAGGATCAATGCTCTTTTTCTCGATTAATATTTCTTTTAATTTCTTGAGTGGCGAAATCATTTCTTTGCTCGATAATATCGATCTATCGTATTTCGCACATCCGTTGATGTGCTAACAAATGTTTGAACAGAACATTTTGTTAATTCTTCAATTTCTTCAATCGCCTCGGAAACCAGCGGATTTGCCATAGCTAAAGTCAAGCTTGCTCCAATCTTATCAATGGGAACTAAGCAAAACTTTTCACAGAGATGAAGAGGAACAGAAGAAAGAACATCTTCTTCAATCTCATAGTTCGATAAAGGTAAATAAGGAAATCCATATTGAGAAGTTAACGCTTGTGCGATGTCTTCTTCTGAGGCATGTTTAAGCAAAATCAAAGCCTCCCCAATTAAGACTCCCTTTTTGCTTTGATAAAGGATAGCCTCATCTAGTTGCGTTTTATTAATAACGCCTCTTTCAATAAGAAGCTCCCCTAAAAACTTTTTATTAGCTCGTTTATAATCTTCCATAATGTATAAATATACCTATTTATAAAAATATATAATATATTACCTTAAAACTAAGAATATTACAAATTTAATCGTTGACATTTAAAAGATTGTTCTTCTTTTTCCAAGACTTAACAGAAAACCCATCATCAAAACAAAAACAACAAAAGAAGACCGACCATAACTAACAAAAGGTAAGGTAAGGCCCACAATCGGACAAAGCCCTAAAACCATGCCAATATTAATAACAGTTTGAAGTGCCAAAATAGTAACAATACCAATACCTGCCAAATATCCAAACTTTTCTTTAGTTCGTTCAATAAGATCAAGCGCTTTCATAAGAAGAATAAAAAAACAAAAAATTAAAAAAACAGAACCAACGAGACCCCACTCTTCTCCCACAACCGAAAAAATAAAATCTGTGTGCCTTTCAGGCAAAAAATTAAGTTGATTTTGTGTTCCAGACAACCACCCTTTGCCGAATATTTGACCAGACCCAACGGCAATTTTTGATTGAATAATCGTATATCCCGCTCCTAGAGGATCAATATTCGGATTTAAAAAAACTAACAATCGATCTTTTTGATATGACTTCATGAAGCTCCAAAGAACAGGGAGAGAAACAAGCCCAAGACTAATTAAACCTAATAAATATTTATACGCAATCCCACTTGCATACAACACAACAACAAAAATTCCAAAAAGTAAAAGAGCTGTCCCCAAATCAGGCTGTTTAAAAACTAAAAAGGCTGGAAAAGCGACAATAACAAATGGAACTAGAAAATCCGAAAAGAACTCTGAATTGACTCCATAGCGATGAAAAGCAATCTTTGGCTTATTATCAGCAAAATATCTCGCTAAAACTAAAATAATTGAAAACTTCATCAACTCCGATGGTTGAAAATTTAAACCAAAAAATTCAATCCATCTTTTTGCACCAAGCGCGTAATGTCCAAAAATAAAAATTCCAAGCAAGAAAATAACATTCGCCGCATAAAGAACATATGCTATGTCATAAAATTTCCGATAATCCACATGACTTAACCCCCAAATAGCTAAAAACCCAACAACAGCTAAAATAAGCTGATCAAAAAAAACTTTTTGCGAAACTCTTGCATTTTGATACGAGGCGCTATACAACGCAAGCAAACCGACAGAAACAATAACAATCATTGCAATCCAAATAATTTTATTTAAATTTCGGCTCATAAATAACTATATAATCCCTTCTTCTCTCATTCTAAGCAAAAACTTTTTGGCTAAACGACACGCGTAATAACTAGAGCCACCATGCTCTAGAAAGATACAAAATACTATTTTTCGTTTTGTCTCTGGGCAAAAACCAGCAAACCAAGAATGAGAGTTCTTCCCTCCAGATGTTTGTGCTGTCCCCGTCTTTCCAAGGACTAAAAGATTTTTTATCGCCAATAAATGCGCTGTCCCCGCATAATCTCCAACGGCTGCTTTCATACCAGTTTTAACATCCTGAAAATATTTCTTAGGAACATCCATATCTCGGGATAAAATCAACTTTTTGTTCTCCATATCTCCAAGAGAGATCATCACATGTGGAGTAATTTCTTTTCCTTCGCGAGCAACAGTTGCAATCATATTAGCAAGCTGAATTGGTGTCGCTAAAACATCTCCTTGCCCAATAGAGAAATTTAACGTATCTCCTTTGCTCCAAGACCGCCCAGAACGCTTAAAGGCCCTATCCGGATCTGGAATCAATCCAGGTTCCTCGTACGGAAGATCAATATTCGTCAAATTTCCTAAACCAAATCGATGCGCATATTCCTCCATTTTCTCAGGGCCTAGCAATAATCCAACATTATAAAAGTAAACATTGCAAGAATGAGCAATCGCTTCAGTAAAATTCTGAATCCCATGAGAATGAGAACACCGGAAGGATCTATTCCCTAAGCGATAGACACCATTGCACAAAAAAGTTTTTTCAACTGAAACCTTCTTTTGATCTAACGCAGCAATAGCCATCGGAATCTTAAATATTGACCCCGGCGGATTCTGGCCACTAATCACTCGATTCATCATTGGAGCAGAAGAATCTAAAAATAATCGACCTCTTTCTTTAGATTTTGAACCATCCGTAAAAACATTAGGATCAAACGACGGAACACTGACCGAACCCAACACTTCTCCTGTGTCAAGATCCAAAACAACAATAGCCCCTTTTTGGTCAGAAAGAAGCTCACTTGCAATTTCCTGAATTCGAACATCAATACCCAGCACAATGTCTTGACCTTTAACCGGTTCTTTCTTTCCCAGCAAACGCACTTGCTCACCACGGCTATTAACTTCTACCTGAAAACCCCCATCCTGTCCTCTTAAAAAATTGTCATAATATTCTTCAACTCCAGAATATCCAGTCACATCCTGAACAGAATATCCATAACCCTTAAACTTCTTCATCTTGTCCCGATTTATCCTTGAAACATAACCTAAAACATGCGCACCAACTTTACCAAAAGGATATTCTCTTTTTGCACCCACTTTCACAAAAAGTCCAGGAAATCGAAATTTATTCTCCTCTAAAGCAATAGCTTTCTTTTGATTAACGTCCTCTTGAATAATAACCGGAACAAAAGGAGCCGCTGATTTCTCTCTAAAAATTTTTATTAATGCATCGCGATCAATTTCCAAAGTTTTACTTAAAAACAGAAATAAATCCTCTTTATTTTTAATTTCTTGAGGAACAACAACCGCATCAAACGATACACGAGTATCTGCCAAAACAACGCCATTTCGATCTAAAATACGTCCCCGATTACCCTCAATCGATACAATACGAATACGGTTGTATCGACTCAATTCATAGTATTCATTACCCTTGATAATTTGAAGATAAAAAAGCCCCAAAATTAAAACAAGGAAAAGACTAGAAATAATTAATTTAATAACTTTAAGTCGCATTTTCTAAGATAATCAAAACAAAACGGCGAAACCGCAACGGTTGCCGCAACTTCGGGAAGAAAAATGAAAATAAAAACATCGCTAAAATTAATCTTTAAGAATATTGAACTAATAAAATAAATTAAAATAACATTAAGAGAACTAAAAAATCCAGAAATAATAAACTTAAAAGAAAGAGCATCAAACTGTAAGAAATACTTCCTAACCAAAGCTAGAATATACGAACAAAACATAAAAGATATAATATGAACACCGAAAATTCCAGAACCAAAACTATCAGAAAGAATACCCCCGATTAAAGAAGCAAAAATCCCATAACGAATGCCAAACTTTAAATTAGAATAAACTACAAGCAAAATAAGAAGATTAGGCTTAAACCAAGACCCAAATATCTGAAAAATTGCTACTTCGGCTAAAAATAGCACAAATGAAAAAAAAGCAATTCCAAAAAGTTTTTTCATAAATTCTAAACACCTAAATTTATTCCCGTGGTATTTTAAGCACAATCACTTCTTCTATTTGTGATAGCGAAACAGCTGGCTCGACAAAGCATTCGATTGTCGGACTACCAGGACTATCCTGAACAGCAATAACTTTTCCAACCAAAAGCCCTTCCGGAAAAAAAGAACTCAACTTTGATGTAATAACATTATCACCGATATTAATTTTTGACTCTGGTGACAAATATTGCATTCGACAAATCCCCTGCAATGTTCCAGAAACCAAGCCCTGCTCTCGATTGCGCTGAATAATAGCGGCGACGCTAAAACTTGGATCTGTCAAAAGCATCACTTTGCTTACTCTAGATCCAACTTCTAAAATTTTGCCAATGACACCTAAAGAGCTGACCACCGGCATTCCCTGCTCTAATCCATCAACTTCTCCGCGATCAATGACAATAACTGCGCTCCAATTCGATGGATCTCGTCCTACAACGCTCGCTGCAACAGAAGAAAAAACAGATGCTGACTGAAAATCCAAAAGATTTTTAAAACGGCTATTTTCTTTCAAAACTTCCTCTTGTTCAATCAAGCGCCTTCTAAGGGTTTTGACCTCGTCGGTTAAAATTCTATTTTCATTAAAAGTTTTTCGATAAAATAAAATCTTTTTAACTTCTTTTAAGGGAAAGGTAACAATCTTGATTGGCCAAGAGGAAGCAGAAATGACAGCTGTTCGCAATCCAGAAAAAATATTTTGATTAAAGAATAAAATAAAGAATGGAAGGGCAAGAATTAAGAAATATATAAATTTTCGTTGTGAGCTTCGAAACACATTAATATTCTTTCAAACATTAGAAATCAATTTTAGTAGGAACCACAAGGCCTCGACGTAATCTTAAAGGCATATCCAACATCTGACCGGTTCCTAACACAACAGCTGTCAACGGATCATCAGCGATGTGAACAGGAAGTCCTGTCTCTTCAGCAATCAATTTGTCAAGACCTCTTAACATAGAACCACCGCCTGCCATGACAATGCCTCGATCAATAAGATCAGCGGCAAGCTCTGGTGGAGTCTGCTCCAACGTCACCTTCGATGCATCAACAATAGCCCGAACTGGAGGCTGAAGCGCTTCACGAATTTCTGCAGAGGTAATCGTAATTGTTTTCGGTAAACCAGAAATAAGATCTCGCCCTCTAACATCCATAGTCAATTCTTCATCCAGAGGATAAGCAGATCCAATGCGAATCTTAATCTCTTCAGCGGTACGCTCACCAATCATCAAGTTGTACGTCTTGCCTAAGAAATCAATAATAGCTGTATCCATCTCATCTCCTGCAATTCTAATAGATTGCGAATTAACAATGCCTCCTAAAGAAAGAACCGCAAACTCTGTGGTTCCCCCTCCAATATCAACAATCATATTGCCGGCCGGATCTTCTACAGGAAGACCAGCCCCAATCGCAGCAGCTTTTGGCTCTTCAATTAAATCAACAGAGCGTGCACCAGCCCGCTCAGCAGAATCTTTAACAGCTCTTTTTTCTACCTCTGTAATACCCGACGGAATCGCAACAACCATCGCCGGACGGACTAATACCTTTCGAGAATGAACTTTCTTAATAAAATAACGAAGCATTGCTTCTGTTATCTCGAAATCAGAAATAACACCATTTCGCATTGGGCGTATCGCCACAATAGAGCCAGGAGTACGACCGAGCATTCTTTTAGCTTCTTCACCAACAGCCAAAACTTGGCCAGTCTCTTTATGAATAGCGACAACAGATGGCTCGCACAGAACAACCCCTTGTCCCTTAATATAAACTAAAGTAGTAGCCGTTCCTAGATCGATTCCCATGTCATTGGAAAAAAGACCAAAGATATAATTTATACCTTTTTTAGCTTTCTTCCAGAATCTTCGCAGTATCATATTATTGCTCCTATTGGTAACAAAAACATCTTATATGAAAAGAAAAGCAGTGTCAATCCCAAAGGCTTTTTATATTTTATCAATCTTTGCCCCTAATTTTCTAAAATCAGAAAGAAAGCCTGGATACGATTTATTAATACATTCTATATCTTTAACTCTCGCACCAACTTTTAACCCTAAAACACAAAATGACATTGCCAACCGATGATCATGATGAGGGTCAAGTAAAACATTTTTCCTGTATTCTTTTTGAGGATAAATAATTATCTCACCTTTTTTCTCAGTAATCTTAGCCCCAATCTTCATTAATTCTTTCTTTAAATCGCCAATCCGATCCGATTCTTTAATCCGCGCATGCTCAATACCATAAAGACGTGTCTTTTTTTGAGCAAAAAGAGCTAAAATACTCATAATTGGAAGAAGATCCGGACAATCCTTCAAAGAAAAAGAACCGCCATTTAAAATAAAAGGGCCTTTAAGCTGCAAAGAACTCTTCGTCCTGCTTATTTTAACGCCCATTATTTTTAAAAAATCCATTATTTTGCCATCGGCCTGAATCAAACTCGAATCCAAAAATCCTTTTAAACTTATATCAGATGAAACCAAAGCCCCGGCCGCTAACAAAAAAGCAGCCAAGCCGTAATCTGACGGAACTACAAAATTCTTCAATCCTTTAAATTCCTGATTAGCCTTAACCAGAAAACAATTCCTCGATACGCGCCGAACCAAAACACCAGCTTTCTCAAGAACATTAATTGTCATCTCAATATACGTCTGAGAAACAAATGTTTTTCCTTTAATAAAAAGCTGCAAATCATTTTTCAAGAACGGCGCAGCAATTAAAAGCGCAGATATAAACTGGGAACTCAAGGACCCATCAATGCTAACTTGTCCCCCTTTTAAACAACCACCTTCAATGCTAATCGGAACTGTTTCTTTGATTCCTTTTCCTTTTACGTCTCGCCCCATTTCTCGCAATACTTTTGTTAAAAAATGATTTGGTCGAGAGCAAAGTGTTCCTTCCCCAAAAACTTGACTTTTATTATTTTTTAATGCCAAAAGAGGCAAAACAAAACGCAGCACTGTTCCGGATTCATTAACATTAACAATAAAAGATTTCTTTTCTTTTGAAAAATTTGCTTTAACAAAATAATCTGTTTTCGAAAAAGAAATAACACTCGACCCTAAATATTTTGCGACACAAATAGCAGACTTGACATCATCGCAAGAAGAAAGATTTTTAATTCTAGATGTGCCGCCACAAGCACTAATAATAACAGCACGAATCGAATAAGATTTTGAAGAAGGAAGAAAAATACTTCCCTTTAAATTTTTGATAGGACCGACCGAAAGAATCATTGCGGAACAACAACCTTATCGTTAACTTTTATTTTCTTTGCAAGCAAGGGAGGCAAGACATCAGCAACAGACATTAATGCCTGAACACGCGTTACCTTTGCTTCCCCTAATAACGATTTACCACGATATATTTTAACAACAGCATCTTCTTGCATTTTGCTTTCCTGACCTAAATTAATAATAACAAAATTATTTTCACGATTAATCTTTAGTATCTTGCCTTCGACAGCTTCTGGCGACTTTTCAGAAACGCCTTCTTGAGTCTCAATAGATTCTACTGGCTCACCCGGTGTAATTACAATTTTATCAAGATCAACTTTATCTTGCTCTGTCGCCTCTTCTAAAGACTTAATCCTTTCTTCTCTTTCTCTTAATTTCTCCGTGAGCTCTATTCCCAAATTTTTTGATGCTGTTAATTCCTGATCTAGCGATGCAGTTTTCTCTCTCAAAGCAATCGCTTCCTTTTGAAATTTATTTTTTTCGACAGTTAAAGAATCAACATTATTCTTTAAAACCAAATTTTCTTTTTTGATCTCTTCTTTTAATGCTTTTTCTAAATCAAAATCATCTAAAAGACCATTAATTTTTTCATCCGCTTCTTTAAGTCGTTGCTCAAACAAAGTATTTTTTGCAATAGATTCTTCTAGCTCTCCAGATATTCTGGCCCTGTCTTGCTCAGAAACTTCCAATTTTGCCTGAGCTCCTTGACGCATCTCACGTTCTTTTTGAAAGAAGAATATCGAAATAGCCGTTAGGGACAAAAGTAAGATTGAAAAAACGACAAGAAAAATTGTTAGTGTTTTTCCTGATTTATTCATATTCTTTTTCTCCTTTTAAATTTTATACTAATATTATTATAAGAGAAAGGATTCATAAGTAAAGCAGATTCGAAAAAAACCAAAAAAACGAATCTCTCAAAAATCTTCCTTTAAAAACTCTTTTGGAATAATGGAAGAAAACCCAATCCATTTGAATTTCGTTGGATGTTTAAAAACAATAGATCTTGCATGTAGCGCTAATCTTGGGAAATTCGCTTTCTTCCCATATTTATCATCCCCTAAAATAGGATGGCCCAAGTAAGCCATGTGAACACGCAACTGATGCGTCCGTCCTGTTTTGGGCATAAGAGCAACAAGCGTAGATTTCTTAAATCGCTTTAAAACCCTATAAACTGTTTCAGCAGACTTTGCGTTCGCAGCAAGGATAGCCCTCTTTTCTCTATGTTGCGGATGCTGACCTAAAGGAACATCAATCTTTCCCTCGTCAAATTCAATTAAATTCTCAACTAAAGCAACATATTGTTTTTTCACAATACGTTTTTCAAATTGCCCTGCCAAGCGAACATGTGATTTGTTGTTTCTTGCAACAACAATCAACCCTGATGTCTCCTTGTCTAGGCGATGCACAATACCAGGACGAAGAGCATCGCCAGCAGTCGACAGCTCTTGATATCGATATAAAAGAGCGTTCACCAAAGTACCGCTACGACATCCTGGCGCAGGATGCACCACCATGCCAACTGGTTTATTGACAACAACAATATCTTCATCTTCATAAAAAATATCTAATGCAATATCTTGTGGTGTTGCGCGCAATTCTCCAGGAAGCTCAGATTTAACTTCTATGGCATCCCCAATCTGAATCTTGTAATGAGGTTTGACAATTTTTTGATTAACAGAAACCAAGTTTTGATCAATTAAATGCTTTGCAAAACTTCGAGATGGGCATTGCGGAAGATTCGATGCTAAGAAAATATCTACGCGTTCATTAACATGATCTTCACCGACGATTAAGGTATGCGTATCCATAAGTGGCCACTAAAATAATACAAATATTAATAATTTGGAAAATTCCTAAATTTAAAAAAATGGGATCATAATCTGCGCGCACGAATTGAATAAAAAACCTTTGCGTGGAAGATAAAATAAAATATAGAATAAAAACTGTCCCTGGTGCAATATTCTTTTTTTGGAAATATTTAAGCGTAAAAAATATGGCAAGAAGGCTTGCAAATGAATACAACTGCGTTGGTTGCAATTTTGCAGAATGGACAGGAAAAAAGATTCCCCATTGGGCTTCTTTCCCGTAACAACATCCATTTAAAAAACATCCCAATCGACCAATGGCTTGACCCAAAGCAATATATGGAGCGACTAAATCTATTACTTGTAACAAAGGCTCTTTTTTTCTTTTAATAAAAAGAAACCCTGCTAGTGACCCTAAAATCAATCCACCCTGCCACGCCAATCCCCCCTTATAAATCATAATAATTTCGAAAGGGTGATCAATGAAATAAGAGATATTCAAAAAAACAAAAAATATCCGGCTTCCTAAAATACCAAAAATAGCAACCCAAAAAACAAGATCAAAAATAAAGTCTGGATTAATCCCTTTTTGCTTTGCTTCTTTTTGAAGCAAAAAAGAGCAAACCACAATCGCAAGAGCCAACATTGCTCCATACGAATAAATGGTTAACGATCCTATTTTGAAAAGAATGGGATACATGTCATTAAAATAATAATTGTTCCAATGGTAATCGCACTATCAGCTAAATTAAAGACAGGCCACACTTGAAAATCAATAAAATCAATCACATATCCAAAGCACACTCGATCAATTAGATTTCCTAAAGCACCACCGATAATCAAAGAAAAAGCAAAAATATAAAGTGGTCCAAAATGCTCATCTTCTCTATGCAAATAAAGATAAGCGCTAAACAAAAGAATCGCAATTGCAGAGATAACAACAAAAACAATGCCTTGATTCTTAAAAAGACCAAAAGCAATACCTGTATTATGAACCAACGTCAAATGAAAAACATTTCGGATCGCAGGAATAGATTCACCGAGAGAAAGTAATTGAGAAAAAAATATTTTTGAAATCCTATCAAGAAAAACAATTGCCGTGATAGTAAAAAATGAAATGAAAATAGTCAGCTGAGATCTTGTCATGAATGGCCATTAAACAAAATTTATTGAGACTCTAGCTTTTCTTGACATTTTAAGCAATTCTCAACATACGGAAGCGCTTTTAAGCGAATTTCTCGAATAGGACCATCACATTCTTCACAAATGCCAAAGACTCCATCTTCAATACGCTTTAAGGCTTTATCTATTTTTGAAAGAAGTTCTCGATCATTGGAAGCCAATCCTAAAGAAAATTCTCGATCATACATATCTGTTGCAACATCTGCCAGGTGCATCACGTGACCTGAAATATCTCCAGACTCTCCTCGATCTGACGAAGAAGAATTCTTAGAAATTTGCCGAATATCACTAGTAATCTTTTCTTTAAGATTAAATAAACTTTTTTGATATTGAGCAATCTTATTCTTATCCAAATCCTTTTTTTTCATCTAAAGCTCCTTTATCCTAACTTTTAACCAAAATGATTTTTAAAAATTTATTCTACTTTGTCACATATTTTGAATAACCGGAAGACAATGCTCGCATAATTCTGGATGCTCTTTATCTTGACCTATTTTGCTGCTATAATTCCAACACCTCAAACATTTCATGCCATCCGCTCTCTCCACAGTAATATTAAAACCCTGAGCCGCTTTATTTATCTCAACAGCAGAAACAATAAAAATAGTCTTTAAATCAAACATTTTATCGCATGCCTGCCACCGTTGAAGCATTGCGTTGTCTGCAATATTAAAAATAATCCTTGCTTCTTGAGAACTGCCAATAATGCCTTGTTGCCGCTTTTCCTCTAAAGAGGCTAAAACGCTAGGCCTTACCTCTTCGATAATTTTAAAACTATCGGAAACTTTTTTATTCTGCCATTGATTTAATTGGTCTGGCCAGCTCAAAAGATGTATGTTTGAGTTTTCTTGCACTGCTGACTCTTTAGGCATCGCTTCAAAAATCTCTTGAGAAGTAAAGCTTAGGATTGGAGCAGTTAATCGAACCAAAACATCCAAAATATAAAAAAGAGCAGTTTGCGCTGAACGTCTATGAATCGACTTGGATGCAGAAGTATACAATCTATCTTTTAGGATGTCAAGATATTTGCCTGACATTTCCTCGTTACAGAACGAATAAATCTTCTTATAAACATCAGAAAAATTGTATTGGTCAAAACTCTTTTCTACTTCTTCAGCCATGGTGGCCATTTTATCTAAAGCCCATTGATCAAGCGCCAACATTTCCTCGCAAGAAACAATATCTTTTTCAATATCAAAATCAAACAAATTACTTAACATAAAACGGGCCGTATTTCGAATTTTTCGATACGCATCAACTAAACGATCCATAATTTCTTTTGAAATACGAATATCTTCATTATAATTGCTAGAAGCCACCCAAAGTCTTAAAAAATCTGCACCATAATTTTTAATAATATCTAAAGGAGACATCACGTTCCCTAAAGATTTTGACATTTTTCGCCCATTGCCATCAACAACAAATCCATGTGTCAAAACAGCCTTAAACGGTGGACAACCCTCCATCGCCACAGCTGGAATCAAAGAAGACTGGAACCATCCTCTGTGCTGATCAGACCCTTCTAAATACAAATCAGCCGGGATGGTTTTATCAATCTTTCCTTTAAGCACAGCTTGATGGCTTACCCCAGAATCAAACCAAACATCTAAAATATCATTAGCCTTCTCAAAATCAGCTTTTCCGCAATCAGGACAAACAAATCCAATTGGCAAAAGATCCTTGATGTCTTTTTCAAACCAAACATCAGTTCCTTCCTTTTTAACAAGATCAGCTAAATGCTCAACAACATCCGAAAACAGTTTTTGTTCATCCCCGCATCCATGGCAAATAAGCGCCGGAATAGGAACGCCCCAATATCGCTGTCGAGATAAACACCAATCTGGACGCGTTTTAACCATTCCCAAAATACGATCCTCGCCAGATTCAGGAATCCACTGAACTTCTTCTTTGATCGCCTTAACAAGCTTTGAACGCAAATGATCATGATCAATCGATACAAACCATTGCTTCGTTGCCCTAAAAATAATTGGCTTCTTGCAGCGCCAACAATGCGGATACGAATGCGTAACATCTTGACTGAAAAAGAGAATTCCTTTTTCAGTTAATCGCTCAATAATTATTGGATTTGCTTTAAAAACGTGCATCCCTTTAAACTCAGCACCTTCATCTGTAAAAACACCTCGATGATCAACAGGAACAACAACATCCAATTTGAATTTCAGGCCTGTTTCATAATCTTCTTGCCCATGACCAGGAGCCGTATGCACAAGTCCTGTTCCATCTTCCCTTGTAACATAATCAACACTGACAACTGGACAATGTTCTCGAAGCTCAAACGGGTGCGTATAAAAAAAGTTCTCTAAATCTTTCCCACTACATTCTTTGATAATCTTAAAATCTTGAACTCCACCTTTTTCTAAAACAGAGACAGATAATGTTTTTTCCAAAACAAGGATCTCATCGCCGACATCAACAAATACATATCGATAACTCGGATGAACCGCAACCGCAACATTAGCCAAAAGCGTCCAAGGCGTTGTTGTCCAGACAAGCAATGAAATCTTTTTTTTCTGATCAGCCTCTTTACATTGCTGAGGATTCTCAACCTTAAATTTAACAAAAACAGATGGAGAACTGTGGTTTTCATATTCCACTTCAGCTTCAGCCAATGCTGTTTCACAAACCGCACACCAATTGACCGGCTTCAAACCTCTGTAGAGATATCCTTTTTTATTAAGCTGGGCCAATGATTTTAAAATCCAATATTCATATTCTGGATCAAGCGTTAAATAAGGATCGTCCCACTCACCAAAAATACCAAGGCGCTTAAATTGTTCTTTTTGAATCTCAACATATTTCATTGCATAGTCATGCGCTTTTTTTCTAAAATCAACCAACTCAACCTGAGACTTATGCGCCTTCATTTCTTTAAGTAATTGATGCTCAATCGGAAGCCCATGACAATCCCATCCAGGCACATACAAACTATCAAATCCCTGCATGGTTTTAAATTTAACGATAATATCTTTTAAAATTTTATTTAAAGCATGGCCAATATGAATATTGCCGTTAGCATACGGAGGTCCGTCGTGCAGAATAAATTCCTTTTTGCCTTTGGCATTCTTTCGGATGGCTTGATAAAGACCTTGTTCTTCCCATTTCTTCAAAAGATCAGGCTCTTTTTTTGCAAGGCTAGCACGCATAGAAAAATCTGTTTTTGGTAAATTTAATGTGTCACGATAGTTCATAATTTATTTAATATATTTCCCAATAATAATATCTAAATCTTTTTTTATCTTCTTAGAAATCTTTGTCCTATCTGTCACTATAGCAAATTGAAGCGCGTTCTCAGCCTCAAAACATTCCACCTTAGCCGCCTCAACAATAGCTTTTTTTAAAATCTTTTTTGCATTATCAACATTCTTTGTTAAATATTTAATAATCATATCAACCGTAACACTTTCGTGGGATTCATGCCAACAGTCATAATCTGTCACAGCCGCCAACGTAGCATAAGCTACCTCAGCCTCACGTGCAAGCTTTGCTTCAGTTGCATTCGTCATCCCAATAATATCCAAACCCCAAGATCTATAAAGATTAGACTCAGCTCTTGTTGAGAATTGCGGACCTTCCATGTTCAAATAAGTTCCGCCACGATGAACGCTAACCCCAACAGTTCGAGCACTTTTTTCTAAGATATCCGAAAGCTTTGAACAGGTCGGATCTGCAAACCCAACATGAGCAACAATTCCACTTGAGAAAAAAGTCGATTGCCGCTTAGTGGTTCGATCAATAAATTGGCTTGGAATAACAAAATCCATTGGTTTTAATTCTTCTTTTAAGCTACCGCAAGCTGAAACAGAAAAAATCGCACTAACACCTAGTTTTTTCATACCATAAATATTAGCCCGATAATTAATTTCACTTGGAGAAATTTTATGTCCCTTATCATGACGCGGCAAGAATACAACTTCAACTCCTTGAAGCTCTCCACAAACATAAGCATCCGAAGGTTCACCAAAAGGCGTCTGCACTCTTACCTCTTTAACATTTTCAATACCTTCAATATCATAAAGCCCGCTTCCACCAATAATTCCGATTTTTCGCATAAAAACTATCTCCTCGATAATGCTTTAGACCGCTTTTGAGCTGCTCTTAAAGCTTGCTTAAAAATAACATCTATTTTGTTCTTTGAGAAAACATCAATCGCAGCCTGCGTTGTCCCGCCTTTTGAAGTTACCCTTTTTCGTAATATCTGTGCATTATCCTTACTCTTCTTCAACAGCTCGATACTTCCATCAAACGACTGAAGAACTAAGTCGCTCGCTATTTTCTCATTAAACCCTAGCGCCTTTGCTGCTTTAATCATTTCTTCAATAAAAAGATAGATATATCCCGGTCCACTTCCCGAAACAGCTGTGACAGAATCCATAAGATTTTCTTTTACAACAATCGTTTTTCCGATTGTATCAAAAATAGACACCGCAACTCTAATGTCTTGCGAGCTACTATATTTCCCTCTACAAACAGCTGTCGCCCCTTTTTGTATTTTTGCGGGCAAATTTGGCATAGCACGAACAACACGGGCCTTTGCACCTATTTTCTTTTCTAAATAATTTGTCGTAATGCCTGCAGCAATTGAAATAAAAAGTTTCTTGCTAAGAGCCGCTCCTTTTAATTCCTGTAGCGCATCGTCAATACCCTGAGGCTTAACCGCTAACACAACGACATCGCAAACTTTTAAAAGATCTGCAATGCTCTTAGTTGTCAGACGATAAACTTTCTTTAAATACTTTTGGCGCGTTCGGGATGTCTCGCTAACAATAATCGAAAACTTAGATCGAGCTCCTGCCAAAATAGCCTCGCCCATATTGCCACAACCAATAATACCAATTTTTTTCATAATTTTATCCAAAAACAATAATCTCTAAGAAAAAATAGCCTGCCCAATACGAATCATATTTGACCCCTCTTCAAGTGCGATTTCATAATCATTTGACATGCCCATTGATAAAAATTTCATTTGAACATGCGGCACTTTACAAAACTGATCTGAGATCTTTTCTTTCAAATCACTCAAACGCTTGAAACAATCACGAACAATTATTTTGTCCTGCGTCCAAGGAGCTATTGTCATAAGCCCCTGAATTTCAATATTCTTAAA
>JAQUUP010000007.1 GCA_028693815.1 Candidatus Omnitrophota bacterium | reverse complement strand
CCATCACGAACAACCCATGCACCTTCTAGGTCACCGCTGACTTTGATGTTTTGTACGCTAGCAAATGCCGGCATAGCTAATAAAGCTACGATAAGCAAAGCTAATAAAATACCTTTTTTCATTGATAATCCTCCTTAAAGAATTTTTTATTTTGTACCAGCCATGTATATTTTTTCTAGTTGTTTATGAAACTTCTAGGAGATCTGCGAAAATTTCCCAGTTAGCGATGAGCCTAACAATTTATTTTTTCCTCCCCTCCTTCCTTTGTTATAACTAGAGTCATCTCTGGGTTCAGTGTAAGTTTATTTTTCCATACATAACATCAAGTGTCAAGTTTTTTTAAAACTTTTTTTTGCTTTTTATTATTCTTATGCATCTTGGCTATCCTGCTGAAAACAAAGCAATTAACATAAATTGATATAAGAAAATAAAAATCACAAAAATGTCACAAAGCCAAAAAAAAATCCATGAAAAGTGCTTGAAATTAAGAAAAAGGCCCTATTTAAAGGACCTTCTCTATATTGTCCCCCTAAAGGGGTCTTCTATTCGCCTCTCTTAAAAACATAGAAAGTTGGCATGAAATTACCCCCTCATCGGGGGTCTTCTATTCGCCTCACTTGAAAACATAGAAAGTTGGCATGAAATTACCCCCTCGTCGGGGGTCTTCTATTCGCCTCACTTAAAAACATAAAAAGTTGGCATGAAATTACCCCCTCATCGGGGGTCTTCTATTCGCCTCACTTAAAAACATAAAAAGTTGGCGAATAAGAATGCGCCTGCCCCGATTCGAACGGGGGACCTACTGCTTAGGAGGCAGTCGCTCTATCCATCTGAGCTACAGGCGCAATAAATGAACACCATTTTTACGGAACGTCAATGACGCAAATATGTTGTGTGAATTTACCCCAGGAGCGGTTTTTAAGCGACGTGAGGCTTCCTTAATAAAAAATTTATGAGAAAGATCGCACCAGTTGTGCGCCATTAAGAAAACAAAATAATCAAAGCAAACATCTCGCCAAAATATTTAAAGAAAAAAATAATATCGATAGGAATAAATTTAATTTTTGTGTGAAAAAAGAATTTTGCATAGACGAGGATTGGTCTTAACAACCAAGAGAAAAATCAATACTCAATTAAAGCATAAATAGGAAATTTCTTTAGCTTGTCTCGACCATTTAAAAATTTAAGCTCAATTAAAAAAGCAATCGAAACAATAGAAGCTTTGAATTCTTTTAAAAGCTGTGTCACTGCCACAACCGTTCCGCCCGTCGCTAAAAGATCATCAACAATCAAAACCTTTGCATTCTTCTTGATCGCATCTTCATGAATTTCAAGCGTATCCGTTCCGTATTCAAGATCATATGTGACACTTCGTGTTTTTGATGGAAGCTTTCCTTTCTTTCGAACAGGAACAAACCCAGCGCCGAGCTTATAGGCAAGCGCTGCACCAAAAATAAATCCTCTCGCTTCAACCGAAACAACATAATCAATTTTCTGGCCCTTAAACTTTTTAGCCAATGCATCAATCGATTTCTTAAACGCAATTTTATCATTCAAAAGCGTTGTAATGTCTTTAAAAATAATTCCTTTTTTGGGGAAATCTGGAATGTCGCGAATGTAGTCTTGTAGTTTTTTGCTCACGGGGCAAACTCCTGTTTTAAAATCTTAATCTTTTAGCTGTGTGACAGTTTCTCGTTCAATAAATTTCGTCGGCAAAAGAATTTGGATCGGCACACCAATTTGACCTTCACAAATCTGATTAAGCTTTTCAAGACCAAGACGGCCCATTTCCTTTAGAGGTTGAGCAACAGTCGATAGCTTAACCGTGCTATGAATATTAACAGGGTTATCATCAAACCCAACAATAGACACCTCTTGAGGGACTCTTAATCCCCGCGTCTTAGCTTCATACATCACCTCTAAAGCCATCACGTCAGAACAAGCAAAAATAGCTGTTGGTCGATTTGTTGCGTCAAATAATTCTTGCGCGCTTTTGCGAGACGGAGTTCTTAAGAATTCCCCGTATTTAATAAATTCATCCTTAAAGGCAAGGCCATGCTTTTCAAGAGCTTCCCTATATCCTTCTAAGCGAAGCCGGCCGGCTTGTGTTCGCAAGTCACCACAAACAATAGCAATGTCCTTGTGTCCAAATTTAATAAAATGCTCAACGACATCAAACGCAGCTTTTTGATTATCAACTGCAATGCTATTGATCGGTTCTTTAAAAATATTATTTAAGACAATATACGGAATACCCGTCGCAATAACTTTGTGAAGTGTCTCGACATCATTATCGATGTCAGCAAAAATAATACCGTCAATATAATTTCGATCGATCAATCTTCCGCGCAACCAATCCTCGTGATCATAACGCTCAGTAATATGCATCAAAACATCGACCTTAAGTCGACTTGCCGTTAGGCCTACTCCCTTAACAATTTCTTCGGCATAAAAAGAATGATCCAAATCTTCAAAACGCGGAACAATCAAAGCAAATGTTTTTCTCGCTGATCCGTTGCTCATTATTCTGATTCCTCCTGAAACCCTTTTTCTTGCTTATGAAAAATTTCTCGCAACTTCTTTATAGCTCCAACTTCTAACTGACGAATACGCTCACGCGAAACGCCAAGCCTTTTTGCGATTTCCGCCAAAGTACGCTTTTCTCCGTCTGTAATACCAAAACGTAAATCTAAAACTTCGCGCTCTCTATCATCCATCATGCTCAAAAGATCAAGCGTGCGTTCTTTGTTTAGAAAACCTTCTAGCTCTTCATGCGGAGCCTCTAAAGTTGTGTCCTCAACAACATCCTTAAATTGTCCTTCTCCCTCTTCTCCGATCGGAGCATCCAAACTTGACATTTTGGTAACGCACTGACGAATCTCGCGAACACGATCGACGCCAAGCTGCATTGTTTTTGCAATTTCAGCGACACGCGGCTTTCGCTTTAGCTTGTGCGTTAGTTTTTCGACAGCTTTTTTATATTTCGCAAGCTCTTCGTTCATATACACAGGAATGCGGATCATTTTTCCTTGATCCACAATCGAACGAGAAACACTTTGCTTGATCCACCAAGCCGCATATGTTGAAAAACGGAATCCCTTTTCAGGATCAAATTTCTCGACGGCACGCATCAATCCGATGTTGCCCTCTTCAATTAAATCACTTAAAGGGATTCCAAGATTCATGTATCGCTTAGCAATACTAATAACAAGGCGCAAGTTCGACTTGATCATCTGCTCTCTTGCTTGTTTATCTCCACTCAGAAGCTTTCGAGACAAATCAATTTCTTCTTCTGCTGTCAAAAGAGGAATATGTCGAACGTCTTTAAAATATGCGCGTATAGGATCCAATACAATGTCCTTTGTTTATTTTTTCTTTTTAGCTTCAAGCGCTGCTTGTCCTGCTGCTAAACGTGCAATTGGCACACGATAGGGTGAACAACTAACATAATTAAGACCGGCTCTAACAAAAAACTTAACACTCGCTGGGTCCCCACCATGCTCGCCGCAAACACCACACTTTAAATTCTTGCGTGTCGATCGACCACGTTTCACCGCTGTGATAACAAGTTCACCTACACCTTCCTGATCAATAGAAGCAAACGGATCATCTCTAACAATTTTCTTATCAATATATTCAGGTAAAAATGTTGCTACGTCATCACGACTATAGCCAAACGTCATCTGTGTAAGATCATTGGTACCAAATGAGAAAAACTCTGCTTTTTCAGCAACCTTGTCGGCAACAAGTGTTGCACGAGGAATTTCCATCATGGTTCCAACAAGATAATTAACCTTAACACCTTTAGCTTTGATAATCTCTTCGGCCGTATTACGAGAAATCGCTTCTAGAATATCATATTCTGCCTTTGTTCCAATCAAAGGAATCATGATCTCTGGAAGAACTTTAATTTCTTTCTTAGCCATGTTGCATGCCGCTTCCATAATCGCTGTTACCTGCATTTTGCAAATTTCAGGATAAGTAATCGACAATCGGCATCCACGATGACCAAACATAGGATTCATCTCGTGAAGAGAATCTACTTTTGCTTTAACCGCTTCTGGTGTTATGTTTAAACGCTTTGCCATCTCTTCTTGCCCTTAGGCATCGTGAGGCAAGAACTCATGTAAAGGTGGGTCTAAAAGACGCACTGTAACAGGTAATCCATCCATAGCCTTAAAAATACCTTCAAAATCTTTTCTTTGATATGGAAGAAGTTTCTTAAGAGCTGCTTCTCGACCAGCGACATCGTTGGCAAGAATCATTTCTCGAATAGCCCAAATACGATCGCCCTCAAAAAACATATGCTCTGTTCGGCAAAGGCCAATACCTTCTGCGCCAAACGCACGTGCATTTTGTGCATCTTTTGGAGAATCCGCATTGGTGCGAACCTTGATTTCTCGTGCTTTATCTGCCCATTTCATCACTTCCAAGAAAATCTGGCAAATTGGATGTTTTAGTGCAGCTTTATTTTTGTCAATAATCCCTGAAACAACTGGCGAAGAAGATGTCTCAACATGTCCTAAAACAATTTCTCCTGTTGAACCATCGATAGAAACCTCGGCGCCTTCTTCTAAAACTTTTCCATCAACCTTGATTGTCTTTGTTTTATAGTCAATATCCAAAGCCGCACAACCAACCACACAACATTTGCCCCAACCTCGAGCAACAACAGCTGCATGCGAAGTCATTCCTCCTGTTGATGTCAAAATTGCTTGAGCAGCCCACATACCAGAAACATCTTCTGGAGAAGTTTCTTTTCGAACCAAAATAACTTTTTTGCCATTTTCAGCCCACTTCACAGCATCATCAGCCGTAAAAACAATTTGTCCGTTTGATGCTCCTGGACCTGCTGGCAAACCTCTGGCCAAAACGCGTTTTGCAGAAATAGCCTCAAGCTTTGCCTTAGGATCAAGAATTGGGAAAAGAAGTTGATTCAAATGATCGCCTTCAACTCTCATCAATCCCTCTTCTGGCTTAATCAATTTCTCTTTAACCATATCAACAGCAATCTTAACAGCCGCTAAACCAGTTCTTTTTCCGGTTCTCGTCTGAAGCATATAAAGCTTGCCTTCTTGAATCGTAAACTCAACGTCTTGCATATCACGATAATGTCGCTCAAGCTTTAATCGAATCGTATCAAGCTCTTTATAAATCTTTGGCATTTTCGTTTTCAAAGTTGAAATCGGATCAGGGGTACGAATACCAGCCACAACGTCTTCCCCTTGGGCATTAATCAAATACTCACCAAAGAATTTGTTTGTTCCATCAGCAGGATTACGTGTAAACGCAACACCTGTTCCAGAATTATCGCCCATATTTCCATAAACCATGGACTGAACATTAACTGCTGTTCCTTTAAGCCCAAAAAGCTTATTAATATTTCTATAAGCAACCGCTCTTGGAATATTCCATGAACCTAAAACAGCATCAATCGCATAAGAAAGTTGCTCGCGTGCGGCTGTTGGGAAATCCTTTCCAACACTCTTTCTGTATACTTCTTTATAAGCATCAACAACTTCTTTTAATTCTTGAGTTGTTAATTCGCAATCTAATTTTCGGTTATACTTTTTCTTAATACGCGTTAGCTCATGCTCAAAATGCTCATGGTCAACACCCATGCAAACATCGCCAAACATATTAATGAAACGTCTATAAGAATCCCAAGCCATGCGCTCATTATTTGTTTTCTTAGCTAGACCTTCAACTGCATCATCATTGATACCAAGATTCAAAACTGTATTCATCATACCCGGCATAGAAACGGCAGCGCCACTTCGAACAGAAACCAAAAGAGGATTATTCTTATCTCCAAATTTTGCACCCATCACTTTTTCAATCTTAGTGATATTTGCATCAATTTCTTTATCTAACCCTGCTGGTTTCTTTTTATTATTCTTATCATAATATGCGCAAACTTCTGTCGTAATCGTAAAACCTGCTGGCACTGGAACGCCAATGCTTGACATCTCCGCTAAATTAGCACCTTTTCCACCAAAAAGCTCCTTCATTGAAGCTTTGCCCTCTGCTTTTCCACCACCAAAAAAATAAACATACTTACTTGTTTTGCCTGCCATCTTTACAAACCTACCCTTCTATTAAATAATAAGTTTTTTTGATAAATATTCTTTCAAACTGCCCACAGGAATACGCTCTTGTATCATCGTATCTCGGTCCCGCACCGTTACTTTTTGGTCACTCAAAGAATCCACATCGACTGTTAAGCAAAAAGATGTTCCAATTTCGTCCTGCCGTCTATAAAGTTTCCCGATCGAAGCGGTATCATCATACACCGCAGTAAAGCTTTTTGACAAATCTTTTTTAATCAATTTTGCCATCGAAACAATATCTGAATTTTTCTTTAAAAGCGGTAACACAGCAACCTTGATCGGAGCTAATTTTGGACTAAACTTTAAAACAACACGCGTCGCATCTTTGACTTGTTCTTCGCAATAGGCATCAACTAAAAACGCAAGTGTTGCGCGATCGACACCTCCGGAAGGCTCAATGATATATGGGAAGAATTTTGTATTGGTAAGATTGTCTTGGTACTGCAGGTCTTTTCCTGAAGATTGGGAGTGTTGTTTTAAATCAAAATCAGTTCGATTGGCAATGCCTTCAAGCTCGGACCAGCCAAAAGGAAACTCATATTCGATATCCGTACATCCCTTGGCGTAATGCGCTAGCTCATCTGATGCATGCTTTCTAAGACGAAGTGAATCTTTTTTGATTCCTAAATCAACATACCAAGCAAAGCGCTCCTCGATCCATTTTTGATGAATCTCGTCCGCTTGCTCTGGATTTGTGAAATATTCGATTTCCATTTGTTCAAATTCCCGAGTTCTAAAAATAAAATTTCCGGGAGTAATTTCATTGCGAAATGATTTTCCAATTTGAGCAATTCCAAACGGAAGACGTTTTCGCGTCGTATCAACGACATTAGAAAAATTAACAAAAATACCTTGTGCCGTTTCCGGGCGAAGATAGCTTAGACTACTGCTGTCTTCGGCAGCTCCGAGATGCGTTTTCATCATCAGATTAAATGCCCGACCCTCTGTAAAATCTTTAGCCCCACATTCTGGGCATTGATCGCCAACATGATCTTTGCGAAAACGTTTCTTGCAAGATTTGCAATCCACCAAAACATCTGAAAACCCATCAATATGGCCCGAAGCTTTCCAAGCGTCCGGATGCATTAGAATGCCTGCATCCAAACCAACCACATCGTCTCGATCATGCACGACAGTCTTCCACCAGGCATCCTTGACATTACGCTTAAGCTCTACGCCCAGAGGACCATAATCCCAAACGCTGCTCAACCCGCCATAAATCTCGGAAGACTGAAAGACAAATCCTCTGCGCTTACACAGAGATACTATTTTTTCCATTAAGTTATCTTGAGACATTGAACCGGTATTTTATCGAAAAATTATCAAGAAATCAAGCATTTTGATTATATTGATAGATGCTTGCTATTAATTAGCTAATCGAAACAAAATCTAAGACTCTAACTTCCCCAGATTCTAAAACTTTAGCAAAAATTCCCTCTTTTGGCATAACGCAATATCCTGCAGAATGATAAATTGAGCACGGGCTATGACATGGCTTGCCAATCTGAACAACTTCAAGCACGACCGCGTTTCCAACACGCAGACGAGTTCCAATCAAAATTTCTTTAAAATCAATGCCGTCAACAACCATGTTCTCAGCAAAGGCACCGTGAGCTAAGGTAAGACCCGTCGCGGCCATCTTTTGAATTGATGCCTTTGACAAAAGACTAACTTGACGCATCCCTGAGCCACCATGGGCGTCTCCAACAATCCCAAAATCTTTTTTGAAAAAACATTTTTCAACCGAAGATTTTGCAACATGCTTCTCTTGGCTTAAGCATAACGCAACAACTTGCCCCTGATCACAACTCATATATTTCCTTGTATTTTAGGTCCTAGAATAAACAGATGTATTGTACCGCAAGATGAAATATTGTAAAGAGGCTTAAAGCCCTTGAAAGGCAGGATTACAACAAAATTCTAATCATCATCAACATCGCTTAAATTTTGCTTCCAACGCTTTAAAATCTGTGCACTCACAGCAGAAGCTTTGACAGACTCACTCTTTCCTTCGTAATAATTTTCTACAATCTTCTGGCTTTTATATTTTTCTCGGTTTTTTGAAGAAATCGCAGCAACTTGGGTAGCCCAAGCTACGACAGCCACGAGCACAAGACCCCCAATGAGAAAAAACCAAACTAATGTTGTCGGCAGTATATTCACATCCATAATCAAACGCCTCTTTCTTCAAGACAAATCCTCCTTACTCTTAAGTATATCATATTTAGTAAGCTTACGACGGAGATAATCTGTCTTAGGCCTTATCAAACGGCTTTGGTCTGAATGTCAATTTTTTGTTATTTTTAATCCATTTTATAATAACAAAAGAAAAGAAAAACGCACCAATCGCTGCAAAACCCATAATAATGGCAATCCGAATATATTGTGTAATATGCTGCCCTGGAATTTTATTATCAGGCGTGCTGATTATATGGCCATACATATCAATGACCTTCTTACACCCTCTCGGCATAACAACTTCTAGGTCCAAGCCAACGATCGCATGATACAAAAAGAAAGCCAAGACAACAATTAAAATACCAAATCCAACAATAAAGAAATCCTGCACCAAAGAAGAACTGCTTTCGACATCTTGCGTCGCTTGAGGTTCTGGGATACTTCCCATATCTTTTTTTACAGGCTCATTTTCCATTCAAAGATTTTCCTTATCAATTTGGACTTTTTTTATTATACGCCCTTTAAAAGACCAAGTCACCAACAAAACAACAAAAAACACATTAAGTGTTTTTTGTTGAAATTATCTAAGAATATTTTCTTAAGAAAAAAATAAAGATCTTTTACTTTAGGAAAAGCGTGTGCAGATTAAAACTATCCAAGCATATCAAAAAGAACCTTATAATGCTCTTGAAGCTGTTGAACAGAGTGCGCCATTATTTTAAAAGCAAAATATGTGATCAAAAGAATAACAATCGTAATAATAAATTTCTTTTTCTGATCATATTTCGGATTAATCCAAACCAAAGGCAACATAAGCGGACCAACCGTCAAAAAACCAAGCACTAAAATCGATGGTTTTAAATACCAGGCTGTCTTCTCTTCTTTATTTAAAAGCTCGTTACAATACCGACACTTGATTGCTTCATCTTGAATTTCTTCTGCACAAAACGGACATTTTTTCATAAATGAAACTCCTATTTACGAGCGCGAAAGCGGCTCGTAAATTGTTAGTTGAATTTACTCCAGGAGCCCTTCATTCTTTTTTGGGCGACGCGGAGTATCCTCAATTTTTGTTTAAATGAAACTCCTATAATAAGCGCCTGACTTACGTCGAGCTTTGGCGAGACGTCAAGTCAGCCTGCGCGAATTTTAATGAGCCTCAGATTTACAGAGCATCAGTGACTGTAAATCTGTCAGGCGAATTAATCCTCAAGGAATCGACGAACTGAGGATTCCCCTGTAAGCCCCGCGGCCTAGCGGGGCGAATCAGAACTTTTTTAAATGAGCACATAGCTTGCACGACTACAAGGAGTGCAAAGTTATTCGTGCGAATTTACCCCAGGAGCGTTTTTAAGCGACGCGGGGTTTCGTCTTAACTTATCCATCTCCTCATCCTTTATAATGAAACTCTGCTCTTTGCTTGGAAACTGACTCAATAAAACTTCATTACGGTAAAGCGTAACCGCGCCAGTAATCATCGAGCTTAAATCCATGTATTGCTTAACAAATTTTGGTTTGAAACGATCAAAAAATCCTAAAATGTCATGTGTCACCAAAACCTGCCCATCGCAATGAGGCCCTGCGCCAATGCCAATTGTTGGAATACTCAACTTTTCTGTGATCATCTGAGCAATTTTATCTGGAATACATTCTAAAACTAAACTAAAACACCCTGCTTGCTCCAACGCCTGAGCTTGATCGATTAAATGTTTTGCCGACTCAGCATCTTTTCCTTGAACTTTAAAACCCCCTAAGCGATCGGCTGTTTGCGGCGTTAAGCCGATGTGCCCCATCACAGAAACTTCTGACTTTATAATTTCTTTCGCCACGTCTAAGCACTGATCAAACCATTCTAATTTAATAGCATCACAGCCTGCTTCATTAACAAAACGCTTTGCATTACAAGCAGCCCTAACACTATCAACTTGATATGACTCAAACGGCATGTCGCCAACAACCAATGCATTTGGGGCCCCTCTTCGAACAGCACTGGCATGATAAATCATCTGATCCATGGTCATCGCTTTTGTGGAATCTAATCCTAAAACAACATTGGCAACAGAATCGCCGACCAAAATAATATCGATACCCGCCTGATCAATGATCCTAGCCATCGGATAATCGTAAGCCGTAAGCATCGTGATCTTTTCACCAGAAGTTTTTTTATCTACTATATCTTTAAGCGTTTGTTTCTTCATTTTTATTTTTTTCTTGGATATACGAATCAATCTTTTGTGCCGCCGTCTTACCCTGATAAAGGGCATCAATCAAACTAAGAGATTTATCCACAACTCCACCTGCGGCAAAAACGCCATCAACAGATGTACTGTATTCATTCTTTTTGATCCAAATAGAATTATTCTTGCTTATTTTCAAATCATTAACTTCTCGCATAATTAATGAATTCGATGTCCCCATGTCAGAAAGAATGATCGTATCCGCCTCGATAATAAACTCAGAATTCTTAACAGGAACCACTTTCCACAATCCTTTACCATCTTTATCCGCAAAATCCATTCGAATGCACCGAACAGCTTTCACGCAATTGTTTTCATCAGATAAGATTTCAATTGGGCTCGTTAAAACTTCCAGATGAACGCCTTCCTCTTTGGCGTGCTCGCGTTCGCTTTCGGTCGCTTGAATTCCATCTTCTCCTTGAGAACAAATAACAGTTGCCTGCTTGTTCAATCGAACAGCCACACGCACACAATCAAGAGCCATTGTGTCAGACCCAATCACAACAATTTTTTCACCAAACAAATCAGCGATCTCTGATTTAAAAGATTGCTGTTCATTGATTAGATTTGTACGCATCAAAAATTCTTGAGCAAAATGCACTCCCTTTAATTGTGCTCCAGGAATATCCGGCATCTCAGAAACGGACGCACCCGTAGCCAAAAGAATAGCTTCATATCCCAAATCTTTTAAATCGGCAATAGTAGACGTTCTTCCAATCAGACAATTTGTTTGAATATTAACGCCTAAAGATTCAATATATTTAATTTCGTCATCTAAAACTTTTTTAGGTAATCGAAACTCAGGAATCCCATAGCGCAAAATTCCTCCAGGCAAGTGCAACGCTTCAAAGATTGTCGTCTGATATCCTGCCTCAACCAAAACCGAAGCCGCGGTTAAACCCGTCGGACCAGAACCTACAACCGCCACTTTCCGATTATTTTGATTCGAGCTCTCTGCATTAAAAAGCTGCTTAAAGGCAGATTGTCCTTGATCAAAGGCAAATCGCTCAAGACCTTTGATGCTAATAGGATCAGCGCCTTCTTCTTCATTTAAAATACAAGTTTGTTCGCAAGGCGCCGAACAAAGACGTCCGCAAATTCCAGCCAAACTATTTTGTTCTCTGATGCGATGAAGGGCTTTTGCGCTATTTCCTTCGCGCAATGAACGGATAAAACCAGGAATATCAATTTTTAGAGGACACCCCACAACACACTTTGGATGCGAACACTGCGGACAACGATGCGCTTCTGAAACTGTTTGATTTTTTTTAAATCCCAAAACAACTTCACAAAAACTTTTAAGTCGCTTAAGAGCGGGTTGTATGTTTTCTGAAATTCTTTTCATAAATGAGCTCCAAAATTATGGAGAAGGGGTCTCCTTTCTCGAATAATCCTCATGCTTTAAAATTCTTCATTTTTGTTTCAAAGAATGCAAAATCTATTTCATCAGCATCAAATTCTGGACCTTCAATTGAAATAGACACATACCGGTCCTTAACCTTAATCAAATCGCATCCACAAATTCCAAATCCATCAATCGTCATTGGATTAATCAAAACTTTTGTCAAAATTCCTTTATCGCGTACACTACTTAAAACTTCCTGAATAACAGCCAGAGGACCAGCAACATAAATACGATCAATTTCTTGCTCGACAAAAATCTTCTCTAAACCATCGGTAATGTATCCTCTTTCCCCAACCGATCCATCTTCAGACATCACATAAGATTTCTGAGAACACAGATGAATCTGCGGCTGAAGGCATAAATCTCTTTTTGTCTTAGCTCCCAACACGCTAATAACTTTGTTCTCAGCTTTATGCAAAGCCCGGCAAATCGTAAGAAGCGAAACCGCGCCTGTTTCATATCCAATGCAAAGAACATTGCCAAATTCCTTAATTTCAGATGGCTTGCCCAAAGGACCTAACAACGCAAACACAGAATCCCCAATCCATAAAGATCCAAGTCTTTTCATCGACAAACTGTCTTCTTTAAAAATCAAAGTAATCGTTTGCTTTAAAGCATTAACTCCAGCAATCATTAAGGCAACACGTGCAGATTTTTCATCTGGCGCAACCATGACAAACTGGCCAGGCTGTGCTTTTGTGCAAATCGCAGGAGCGACAATCTCAATGCGCCTTAATTCATCTCCAATCACTTGCTTGCTAACAACTTCGTACATCGTTTATTCTCCAAAAACTTTTTTGGCGTTTTGATTTAGAAGATTAGCTGCTTTTTCTAAATCAATATTCTTTATCTCACTTAAGAACTCTAATGTTCGAAAAACATCCTTTGGTTCAGCTTGAAATCCGCCTTCTCCAATGCGGTAAAAAACCGGCGAATCGGTTTCAATCAAAATCTGATCAATCGGTGCCAGCTTGACAGCCACTCGAAGCTCTGGACTATACGCCAAAGCAGGTGTCGCCGAAATAAAATACCCTTTATTCAATATACTTTTAAGAACATCCTCAGGCCCACTATACCAATGAAACACAGCTTTTTCAACATCGTTTTTTTCAGCCATCGAAAAACAATCAGCCCACGCTCCGCGGCTATGAATCACAATCGGCAAATCAAATTCCTTAGCCAAATCAATTTGCCGTTCAAGAATTTGTTTTTGCTGCTGTTTTTTTTCGTCACTTTTTCGAACCCATCGATACCAAAAGTCTAGTCCTGTCTCTCCAATCGCCACAATATCAGATTTATGGTCTCGGATAAATTTAAAAGTCTCTTCAATTTCATCATCAATAATATTGCCAGGATGAATCCCAAACGCAAGGCGAATATCCAAATCCAAAAACTTTTGCTTAATGGCTAGATTCTTTTTGTTTGATGCTAAGTCCACGCCCTGCGCAATAATTGTTGTCACGCCTGCTTCTTTGGCTCTGTTTAAAGCAGAATCAATATCTTCAATCCCATCAAGATGTGCGTGAGTATCTATTAAATTAATCATAAGTAAATTTTTAAGTAATAAGTTTAATAAAAATCTAGCGAACAATTCTTTGTTATTATGCCTTTTGCATCACATTCGTAAACATCTAGCCTATTCTCTTCGCCCAGAAATTTTCAGCAAAGCCCCACAATTACCAAGAGGCACAATTTTCTTGAATATGCTCAAAAACACGATCCGAAATTCCTAAGCGTTTAAGCTCTTCTCGAGTTTGTTCCAAAGACCAAGAATTTTCTTTTAAATTTTTTAAACCTGCAATAATGTTTTGAGCAATAGCAGGCGGCATAGCAGACATACTTCCATAATCATAAATCAACATCCCACCCCGCTTAAGAAGCCGCTCATGCATTTTAATGCTTTCTCTTCGGGCATTTTGATTACCTTCCTTAACCGTTCTTGCCCATTCTTCACGACTAATATTTCGATCAATAAGAGATCTCGAATGGCCCATCATCAAAAACTCTTTTTCTCCATCTTTAAAAATCACCTCTAAATCTTCTTTATAAAAATTTAACTGTGACGCAGAAGAATCTTTTTTATATTTTTCTAAAAGTTTTTTTTGAAATTTCTCTCGTCCAAATCGTTTATA
The DNA here is from genome assembly GCA_028693815.1 of Candidatus Omnitrophota bacterium. Classification (NCBI taxonomy): domain Bacteria; kingdom Pseudomonadati; phylum Candidatus Omnitrophota; species Candidatus Omnitrophota bacterium. The sequence continues at coordinate 58,149 of JAQUUP010000007.1, read as the reverse complement.
AAAATACAAATAGTCGTCCGTAAGACGAGAAATAAAATCATGCTTCTTTCGTATATCATCTGTGACAACTGGCAGGACTCGAGCCCTTTTGTTCACAAGAGGTTCAGCGAGAATGTCGTTGATCCATGTCTCGTTATTTCTTATTTCAATTTTATAAGGTGGCGATATTCTTTGACCTAAAATCACAACCGTTCCACCAGCAATCAAGTCTCCCTTACCGTCTTGGGCACTAACACCCTGAACACCAAAAACAAGGCAAGCAAACAATGTCATCCATAATTTTAAATAAATCGTTTTCATATTTTTTTATCTTAAAATTCTATCCCTCTCTTGTCTATAGATAAAAAATCATTTTTTATAAATCCTCCTTCAATACACGCACGCCAAGCGTTCGTCCAAAAGCACCTGATTAAGATAAGCGCCTTCTTGCGCGACCCTTTCAGGGTCGCGCTCATCAACCAAATAAAAAATATCTGCCAAATACCGATCGTACTTGTCGCTTGAATCTTTGTAAGTTTTGACAATAATAAAATCAAGCTTACCGAGCTTGGTCTGCACAAACTTTTTTGCCCTCACTCCATCATCGGTATCCATCTCCGGGCAATCAATTCCTCGTAATCTCAATTTCTGCTGAACAAACAACCCCATCCCTAAGTCGAGCAAAACTGTCAACGTATCGCCGTCGATGATTTTTTCAATGGTCGCGAAATATGTAAAAAGTTCTTCTTTTTTAACGTCTGCTTTGACGAAAGAGTTTTTGTTTAAAACCCTAACGCAATCACCTTTAACAAATTTTGTGCCCTTTAACTCTTCGAAGTTCCTGCGAATTCGAAAACCTAAATCAAGGAGCAATCCCACATCCGACTCCTTACTTTCAATAAAGCTGTACGTCAAAAGTTTTCCTCGAGCAAATGATAATTGCACAACCGGCTTGTCAGGCGCGTCTTTGGCAGCTAATTGTGTTTTTTTGAAATTCAAGAACGCCTGGGATTTACGCGCGTCAAATCCCTTTTTAACAAACTGCTCTTCTAACTGTTTTCGCTCGTCTTTATCTTTAATCGTAATTAATTGCTTATATTGTGTCCAATTCAATTCAGGCCTCGAGGCCTGAATTCGAGGATACGCAAGATAAAACTTTACTGTCCGCCTTAAAGTAGAACTATCCCTGCCTACATCTCTAGAAAGCCGTTCGTACAATAGATTTCCGTATTGGGCTCTTTCCTTATTTTCCAGCAAATGACTATGAATGAATTTCCCAATATTCCAATAAGACTTAATGGTCTCTCGTTTAACAAGAACCTCAAGACTACTCAGCTCACCTTTCACGCGCGCAGCCAGCGCCGGATAATTGCCGGCGAGAGAAACTTTAAGTTGAATTGATTTCAAAAGTTTTTTAACCATAAGTTAAGATAATTATTTGAGCACAGGATAAACCCTCCGCCACCGCATCCTTAATTAGGGACATCTCCCAAAATCTAGTGTCCATCAAGCCCAGGATAACTCGCGCGAATTGTTTTATTCTTATTCCATTCTTTAAGTTTTTTTACAAAATCTTCCTCTTGAGTCGGTTCAAAATACAGGGTTCGCTTTTGAAGATCCTCCCATGCTTTGTCGTATTCATTCTTCTCAAAGAATGCTCTAGCGCGTCCTTGATAGTAAGGCTCCAAAAAGTGCTTTGACAATTCAATGGCCTTGCTATAATCCGTTATTGCCTTATCATATTCGCCTCTTTTCAAATATACATCACCACGAGCTCCATAGCTTAAACCTCTAGAATTTTCATTAGAATAGAGCTCCATCATTTTATAATCAGACATGGCTTTATCATCATCACCCTTGCTAAGATAAGCGTAACCCCGTTTTTCATAATAGCGGCCATCGTCGGGTGACAAGGCTATCGCCTCATCAAGTTCTTTGATCGCAGCATCCCATTTGTCTCGTGAAACATATTCACTGGCTTTCCAATACTTATATTGTGAAGCTCGATCGTTATAACTTTCTGGAAAATTCGAAAAATTATCAATAATGCCAAGAATAACCATCATTGACATGAATACACTAAGTGATACTCCTGTTATAGCTACAGACTTAAAGCACAGCAGCCCACCTTTTTTCTTGTAGAAAAAAAAGAAAATACCACCAGTCACCAGCGAAGCTAGGACCAGAAAAGGAGTCACTAATTCGACGATAATTCCGATACGCGTTGATAAAGCAATCAATGCCGCTGTTGTTAGAGCTAATAAGAAACAAAATACTGAACTAGCACTGACTTCTTTTCTAATATCATTAATGGCAAGCCAATCGCTATAACCCAACATACATCCACCAATGATCATGCAAATAACAGATATCATGCACATTGAAGAAGCGTCAATTAAAAACATCAAGACAGCAAAAACAATCAACACAATACCTGTGGCAAGTAGAAATTTCTTCATCTGTTATCCTCTTCTTTCTGTCCTGAGCATAGTTCCGGGGACACGTACCTAATTAAGAAAACCTTAAAAAGCACCAGCCGCCTTATTAAATTTTAGCTCTTACAAGCCTTGCTTTTTTATTAAAATAAAAAATAAAAGTTCTACCATCTTGACGATTATAATACGTCCATGCTTCTGTGCCATCTTCAAGAATTTCCTTCTTATCGGGTTCTCCCCAATCTGATCGAACCATATTTTTTGAGCCACCATAAAGCATCATATTTGCAGCTTTTTGAAAATCAGGCTGAGCTCGTCTATAAGCAGGCACCAGACCGCATCCACAAAAACTAAAAATAATAAGCGCTATTATAATTTTCTTCATTTTAAATTACCCTAGACGGGTCACTGGAATTCTTTACCATTTCCATCCACACTGAGGACATTTTTCGTCATCTTGATTAATAAGAGCTTTGCACTTAAAACACCTGAATTCTTCTTGATTTAATTTTGAATAGTGGTTTTCTTTCCACTTATCCATTCGTTTCTTTTGCTGAGATACAGAGAAATACATTACTATAATGAAAGATGCAAAATAAAAAAGAAATTTAGCTACTAAGAAATTAACAGAATCATCCTTATAAATAGTAAATTCAACAAAAGAAATAAAAGTTGCAATCGCAAAACCTCCCATTATCGCCGATACTAATTGTTCTTTTTTGCCCATTGTACCCCTCCTTTTTCTTCTTCTCAATTTCTTGTCTAATAATAACAAAAATGCCTATCACCCGTTCCCTGCCGCTTTTTCCCTTTCTAGATACTAGATACCAACACCCTTACTCTCTATAATCAGCGTCACAGGCACATCGTTAACAAGCGCGACATCCATCATAAATGAATCCTTTGACTTGCGGAGCATCATCATTTTATAAAATGCGACACAAGTCTTAGGTTGAATTTACCCCAGGAGCGCTTTTTAAGCGACGTGGGGTTTCCATTAATTTTCTGCGCTCTCTAGCGTGAACGTCACAGGCCCATCATTGACAAGTGCGACATCCATCATAAATGAATCCTTTGACTTGCGGAGCATCATCATTTTATAAAATGCGACGCAAGTCTTAGGTTGAATTTACCCCAGGAGCGCTTTTTAAGCGACGTGGGGTTTCCATTAATTTTCTGCGCTCTCTAGCGTAAACGTCACGGGCCCATCATTAACAAGCGCGACATCCATCGTCGCGCCAAACTCTCCGGTTTCGACCTTGCATCCTTTTTTGCGCAAAACTTCAACAAATTGCTCGTAGAGCTCTTTGGCCTTTTTTGGATCAGCCGCCTTATCAAAAGAAGGCCTTCTGCCTTTTTTACAATCCGCTAAAAGTGTGAACTGCGATACAACTAAGAATTCACCTTTAATATCTAAAACAGAAGCATTCATTTTGCCGTCTTGATCTTCAAAAATTCTTAAATCCACAAGCTTATTAACCAAATATTCAATATCACTTGCATCATCGTCTTTGGCAATAGCCAACAAAACCAAAATTCCCTGATCAATTTTGCCAATAATCTTCTGAGAAACCGTAACACTCGCTTGCTTAACTCTTTGAATAACAATTTTCATAAATAAGCTTTCAGATATAATCCCGATATATTCTTTCTTAGAATATCTCGGGATAAATTCTCGCATATGTTTTATGTCGTCGTTGCTCCATAAAAACATGCGATCATTTATATTATTAAATTATAGAGTACACGCCTAATAAGGTCAACACAAATGAGCCTTCCTCACTCTGTATCCTGACATTTTTTCTCTACAATCCTCTAGAAATCTCACTCCTTAAAGATGTGTTGCCATTAATTCCTGCCTTAAACGCGTCGAGCAACTTTTGCTTATCTTTTGGTAAACGCCCCTCTAAAGGCAAATAATTTGAAGCATGGTTTGAGCGAAATATTGTTTTATTTAAATCAAGCCCTCTAACAATATCATAAGCCTCTTTTAGAAATCCTTCTGAATCAAGCTCTTCAAGCTCACCAGCCTCTGCTTGCTTGCACAACGGAGTGCCCTCTATCAACATAAGAGAAAGAAAAGATAAATATCTTGGCTGCATTTTATTAAGGGCCGCTGCAGTTTCTTTTGTGTGGATTTCAGAATACTTTTTTCCACCCAACCCTAAAAGAACAATAATCGATGATTTTATGCCTGCATCATCTGAAACTCGTACGGCTTTTATCATCTCTTGAACTGTTGCGCGTTTTTTGCACAAATCTAAAACTTTTTGACTGCCGCTTTCAAGCCCCATATAAATCAAGCTTAAATTGTTATCGCGCAATTCTTTTAATTCTTCATGCGTTCTTTTTGTCATGTTGTAACCATTCGCATAGCTTGCAATACGGCTTAATTTTGGAAAACTTTCATTGATAAGCCTTAAAATAGGAACGAGCTTCTCATTGCTTACAGCTAAAGCATCTCCGTCGAGCAAGAATACCTTTCTTGTTTCAGGATAATAACGAGCAGCCTGCTCTATATCTTGGGCTATATCTGAAAATTCCATCATACCAAATTGCTTTGATGCGTACGCGCCGCAAAAGGTACATGTATTGGAAGAACATCCAACCGTCACCTGTAAAAGTAAACTGTTGGCTTCAGATGGAGGTCGAATGATTGGTTGAATCAGCGGCATAAAAATCTCCATATTTGTTCCCGTAATCATTCATGATCACAGAAACTGACGGGGGCCAAAAAACAAAAGATCAAAAATTTATAATTATCTTGAATTATAATAAGAATCCTAATAAATATCTATCTAAATATTAGTTTCCTAACTTTTACGTGCACGATACAAAAGCCGTTTTCACTATTATTAAGGAGACCCTTGAAGTTTGACACAACTACCCATTTGTGTTAGAACTAGTCATTATTTTTACATTGAAACGCTTAAAAAACTATGGACATTCGAAAAACTCTTAAAACTTATAAGCTTCCAGAAGAATTTATTCAAGCTGCAACTTTAAACGGCCAAATAAAAGAGTTCTACCCTCCGCAAGCCGAAGCAATAGAAAAAGGTGCTCTAGACGGAGAAAATCTTCTTTTGGCAATCCCAACAGCCGCTGGAAAAACGTTGATTGCAGAACTGTGCATGATCAAAGCCATCATCCAAACAAATGGCCGCTGCCTCTATATTGCCCCTTTAAAAGCATTGGCCAGTGAAAAATACGAAGAATTCAAGAAAAAATACAGCCCACTTGGGATTAAAGTTGGCATTGCCATCGGTGACCTTGATAGTCCGAGCAAGCGTCTTAATCAATATCAAATTATCATTGCAACAGCTGAAAAAGTCGACTCACTGTTACGTTCTCGAGCCAAATGGCTGATTGATGAATTATCGGTTGTGGTTTTAGACGAAATTCATTTTATCAACGATGAGTCTCGTGGTCCAACTTTAGAAATCTTAACAGCACGCATCAAGCAACTTAATCCGAATTCACAAATCTTAGCATTAAGCGCAACGGTAAAAAATGCTGATGAAATTGCCCTTTGGCTGGGTGCTAAATTCGTCCAAAGCACATGGCGACCTGTGCCGTTAAGAGAAGGCGTTTATTTTGGCGAACAAATTACATTTAAAAACGCAGGCCGGCGTCTTGTTAAAGAAGAGCTGCCTGACGATTTAAGCAAACTTGCACTCGACACTCTTCGCTCAAAAGGTCAAATTCTTGTTTTCGTCAATAGCCGGCGTTCTGCACAAGCTTCAAGCTTATCTTTATGCAAAGCCGTTGACAGTATCTTAAGCCCAGAAGAAAAAAAGAAACTAAAATCCATCGCCAGAAATGTCTTGTCAGGCTCTGGCGAATCAACAAAAATCTGTAGAAAACTAGCTAATGTTGTTGAGCATGGCGTAGCATTTCATCACGCAGGTCTTAGGCCTCACCAACGAAAATTAATTGAGGACAGTTTTAAGCAAAACATTATCAAAATCATTTGCTCAACACCAACATTAGCCGCGGGCGTTAATCTTCCTGCGCGACGGACAATCTTGCGCGATACCAAGCGCTATCAAGCAGGCGTCGGAGCCGCATACATTCCAGCTAGCGAATACAAACAATGCGCTGGGCGTGCTGGACGACCTGGGTATGATGAATATGGCGAGGCTGTTATTATCGCCAAGTCGCTCTCTGAGTCTCAACTGTTATTTGATCGCTATATTAATGCTGACCCTGAGCCAGTCATCTCAAAGCTAGGAAATGAATCTGCGCTTCGCATGCACGTCTTGGCAGCAATTTCAGCCGGACACGTCCATGACATCAATGAAATGTTTGAATTTATCTCTCACACGTTTTTGGCACACCAAAGACAAACTTCTCATCTGATTGAAATGATCAGTGAAATTTTTGAATTTCTAGAAGAAGAACAATTAGTTGAAAAAAGTGGTTTTCGTTATTTTGCAACCGCCTTTGGCCATTGCGTTAGCCGACTCTATATTGATCCAATTACAGGCATTATCCTTCGCAATGGGCTTAAGAAAATTCATGAAAACAAAGCCCCTCTCACCGTTGTCGGGCTTTTACATCTCATTTGTTGTTGCCCTGACACTGAACGAACAGTCAACCTTGCAAAGTCGATCTATGATGATCTTGAAAATTTTGCAGCCGAATATCGAGAAGATTTTGTTATGACACGAAACGATGTTGCCGAGCTTGACGACATGTTTTTTTATATGACAACACTTAAAACAGCATGGTTTTTGTCTTGCTGGATTGATGAAGAAAAAGAAGAAAATATTTGTGAAAAATTTAACATGGGTCCTGGGGATATTCATCGTCATACCGAAAGTGTTCGGTGGATTTTTCACGCAGCCAGTGTGATTGCAGAACTTTTTAAATTCAAACGCCTCACCTTTGAAACCGAAGATTTAAGAAATCGCGTTCGTTATGGTATTCGGGAAGAACTTCTAGAGCTTGTCTCGCTTAAAGGCGTGGGGCGCGTTCGTGCGCGCAATCTTTTTGAAAAAGGACACAAGAGACTTTCTGAGCTAAAATTTGTTTCTCTTGATGATCTTTCCAGCGTCGATCAAATCGGCAAAACACTTGCCAAAGAAATCCTTTCTCAGCTCAATCGCTCTAAATTCTAGCACCTTTTGCGATTCCTCGCTTGCGCTCGGAATAAATTCGGACTTATGACTTAGATTCGCAAAAGCTCTCTAAGTCATGTCCTTATTTTAAATACTTTGTCGCTTTGATGTGACGCTCGAGATGAAATATAAGAAAATTATTAAGAATATATTTTAATTCTTTCTCCGTCATCACCGAAAGATTCAATCGCAAAGCTTTCTCCCAGCTACTTTTTTCAATATGCACTAGCGAAGCAATAGTCCCTCTTGAAACCATATTGGCCGAATGATCATTGGATCGACAGTCTTCACAAATCAAACCTCCCAATTTCATGCTAAAACGCATACGAGGCGTTATTTTGTTCTGGCAAACCACGCACGAATCTAAAAATGGACGAAACCCAGAGAGCAATAAAATCTTAATTTGAAATATATGCACCAACTTATTAATATCATCGGTATGTTCCAGTGTATTTAAATAATACAATAAAAGCCTATAAATATCTTTGTTTGGCTCTTCAACCGGCATGATAGAATCTACCAATTCTAACGAATAACTTGCCGCCAAAGTTCTTTTCATATCTTGTCGAATCGGAAAGAAAAACGCTTTTAAATCACACTGGCTAATAAGATGTAAATCAGAATTACGGTGAGTGTAATAAACAATGTCATTGACCGAGAACTGGTCAATGTTACTTCCAAATTTTTTGTGATCTTTTCGGATTCCTTTTAAAACCCCTTTGACCTTGCCGTATTCTTTTGTAAAAAATGTTGCGATACGGCTCGTCTCTCGAAAATCAAAAGTCTTTAAAACAATACCTTCAGCTTGAAGAATCATTTCTTAAGAAAATTAAATATTTGTTGTTCTTTTGCGCGCATCTTCTTTATATCTAGCACGGTTTTATCGTTATATCCTAATAAATGCAAAATTCCATGAACCACATAAAGCATGAGTTCTTGTGAAGCAGTCGAGCCATATATCTTCGCATTTCGATATGCAGTCTCAGCCGATACAAAAATCTCACCTTCAAGATATTTATTCTTACTTATTTTCTGATGGGATAATAAATCAAATGACAACACATCCGTTGCATAATCATGGTTAAGATATTTCTTATTAAGCGTTCGAATCCGCTGGTCTGTCAAGAACACGACAGAGAGATCAGCATCCAAAACATTCTCAGAACAAAGAATGCTGACAATCTTTTGCTTAATGAGATTAAGATTTATTGGAATTTTCTTCTGTAGATTTTTTACGGTTAGCTGTATAGCCATCTGTTTTTTCTGGATATTTGATTCGACTATGATACATCGCACTTAATACGCGAGAAAATGTAGCACTAATTCGATCAAGATCTTTAAGCGTAAGATTACACTCGTCGAGTTGTCCATCAATAAATTTATTGTTGACCACTTTTCGCACTGTATCATCAATGCGTGTTGGTGTCGGCTCATCAAGAGATCGACAGGCACCCTCAACGGAATCCGCTAAAAGAACAATGGCCGTCTCTCGCGTTTGTGGCTTTGGGCCAGGATATCGAAATGTTTGTTCGTCAACTGTTTGCCCATCTGATACCTCAGAAATTGCACGTTGATAAAAATAATGCATCACACTTGTACCATGATGCTGAAGAATAAAATCAGAAATAATCGGATTTAGTTTGTATTTCTTAGCGAGCTCCATTCCATCTTTAACATGATTCAGAATAACAAGCCGACTCATTGATGGCTCAAGCTTGTCGTGTCGATTACCCTCAAAAATCTGATTCTCAGTGAAATATTGAGGTTTCTCAAGTTTTCCTATATCATGATAATATCCACCCACACGCGCCAGAAGAGAATTAGCACCAATCGCATCAGCCGCTGTTTCGGATAAATTGCTAACAAATAAACTATGATGATATGTCCCCGGAGATTCTAAAATCATCAATCTTAACAAAGGATGATTAAAATCAGATAGCTCCAAAAGGCTAAAATTGGTCATAACTCCAAAAAGATTTTCAAATATTTTTAATGTTACCAGAACAACCGCTGCAGAAATAAAACCATTAAAAAACAAAGCACGCAAATAAACAAGGACAAACTCTCTAGAAAACAAAAACTCTTTAGAAGGATTTAAAAGCACGATACATAAAACCTGCAAAATCCCAACAAAGAACGCAGCGTTTAAAAGCTCAGAACGTGTCCTTGAATCGCGTACACAAAAAGCACCCATTAAACTTCCACAAAAATAAACAATCGTTAAGTCCAATCGATTACCAGCAACCAACCCAACCAAAATACTTGACGCAAATGACATAACAAAAGCAAGCTGCAAATCATTGTACAAAAGCATCACAATCATTGCCACCGCCGCAACCGGAACATAAAGTGCGGAAATTGTCGTATAAGTCAAAAGGGCGTGCGTAACAAAAACAATCAATGCTAAAAGAAAACCGAAATGCAAAAACAATTTTGTATCAATGTTCTTGTATCCCTTTAGATATAGCCCTAAAAGCAGAATCAAAAGAGGAATAGATAGCGAAAAATTGACAACATAGCAAAAAAATCCTAATGCCAACATTAAAACAATCGCGATCACCGCTTGTAGCAAATTTAGATTATTTAGAATTCGATCTTTCATATGCCTCTATAATACGCTGAACGAGCTCGTGTCGAACAACATCCTCTCCTGTAAGATGAACAAATCTAATTCCTTCAACATCTTTCAAAATTCTTTCCGCGGATACTAGCCCTGGCTCTTCACTCGACGGCAAGTCGCTTTGCGTGATATCACCTGTAATAACAGCCTTAGAATCAAACCCAAGCCTGGTTAAAAACATTTTCATCTGATCAGACGTGCAATTTTGCGCTTCATCTAAAATAACAAAGGCATCATTAAGTGTGCGTCCTCTCATGTACGCTAAAGGAGCAATTTCAATGGTTCCTTTTTCAACATATTCATCAACTCGCTCAGATTCAAGCATATCATAAAGCGCATCGTATAAAGGCCGGACATAAGGTGAAACTTTCTCGACCATATCCCCTGGCAAAAAACCAAGGCTCTCACCGGCCTCAACCGCTGGTCGCGTTAAAATAATTCGACGAACCAATCCTTTTTTGAGAGCATTGACTGCCATAGCCACAGCCAAATATGTTTTTCCAGTTCCTGCAGGACCAACGCCAAACACAATATCATGAAACTTAATCGTTTCAACATACTCTACTTGACCTTTTGTTTTAGGGGTAACAACTGCCCCTTTTTTAGCAGCAACAGGAATTTTACGTTTAGATAAACGCTTAAAATCAACACCTTCATCAGACCCAGAGAGCTTTAAAGCATAAACAATGTCGTAACGCTTAACATCTTGGCCCTTCTTCACAAAATCTAAAAGATAATCCAAGAGCCCGCTAACACGGTCGATCTTATATTCTTCTCCTACTACTTTTAAACCGCTTTCTGTTCGAACGATCTGAACGCCTAGCTCTTTCTCAATCAATTTTAAATTCTGATCATATTTTCCGAAAAGCAGCTGAAGGTCCTGATTGTTATTAAGTTCGATATTTTTTTCCATAAGATATTTTGCGCCGTTATTTCGGTTGTGGTATTTTAATCACTTTACCTGGTTTAATGCGATCCGGATTAGGAAGCACATCTTTATTAATCTCATAAATCTCATACCATCGCTTATATGTATCATAAGATTTCTTTGAAATCTTCTGCAACGTATCACCTTCTTGAACAACATAATCGACATAAACAGTTTCTTCCTTTGCCACCGGCTCTTCATTATTATAAATCACAACAGATTCTGATTTTTTATATGAAGATTTTGTGTACGAATCGCTGTCGTCTTCAACATAAGTCTCCGAATAAATATCTTCGGACATATTATCTTGAGTTTCGACATTCTTTGGATTTTTAGTAAACTCTAAAACATAAGTTTTTCTTGTTTTCCGAATATTACTTCGATCAACAGGCTGACATGACCCTTGAAGACACCCAGCGTTTCCGGGCATTTCTTGGTCAACACGATTTCTCTCCTGAACGTAACTTCGAACAGTACAACTTGTAGCAACAAATGCCAACAAAATAACACCAATAATTCCAATCATTTTTCTAGCCATCTTTCTCCTCCTTTAAATGAGCAGATGATTTATGTCACATTTGTGACATAAATCATAGGCCAAAGGCCGTCTGCGAATTTACCCCGCTCAAGCGGGGTTAATGAAATTAATAAATATTGTCTCGCAAAAAATCTGTGCGAATTTATTCCGAAAACTTTATTTTCGAAACTACCAATTTTATCTTAGATTATCCTGCGAATCCCGCGCCCTAAAGGGACAAATCAAGGACTCCTAAATTATAATTCCTTTAATCCTAAATCTTTAAGCTGTTTTGTATCAATAGGTGTCGGCGCATCTGTCAAAAGGCAATTTCCTTTTTGTGTCTTTGGAAAAGCAATAGTATCTCGAATTGAATCTAGACCCGTTAAAAGTGCAACCAGCCGATCAATCCCATAAGCAACGCCCGCATGTGGCGGCGCTCCATATTTAAACGCTTTCAACAAAAACCCAAAACGCTTTTCAGCTTCTTGCTCATCAAACCCTATTATATCAAATATCTTTTTTTGTACATCTTGTTTATGAATACGAACAGATCCGCTTCCAATCTCATTTCCGTTTAAAACAAGGTCATACGAGCGTGAGCGAATCTTGTTTAAATCTTTTCCATCTAAAAGTTTTTCGTCTTCTTCATAAAATGACGTAAACGGATGATGCTCGCTTTCCCAACGCTTGTCTTGATCATTATACTTAAATAATGGGAAATCAACAACCCAAAGAAATGCAAATTCTTGACCCTCTTTTCTTATGTCTGGCTTATCGCTTTTGTATTTTTCCATCGCCTCGGCATGTGTCATTCGAGGAAAAGGTGTCGGGATATCAATCCCTTTAACTTCTTTAAAAACTTTTTTAAACATTCTTTCCGTCAAATCAAAAATATCATCTTGTTCAACAAAAGACATCTCCATATCCAACTGAGTAAATTCCGGCTGGCGATCAGCTCGAAGATCTTCATCGCGAAAACATTTGACGATCTGATAATATTTATCCATTCCAGAAACCATCAAGATTTGCTTAAACAACTGCGGTGACTGCGGCAATGCAAAAAACTCACCTGGATTTAATCGAGAAGGTACTAAGAAATCCCTTGCTCCCTCAGGCGTGGACTTAGTCAAAACAGGCGTTTCAATCTCAATAAAGCTTTCATTATCTAGAAAATTTCGAATCGTCGAGCAAAGCTTGTGACGCAAACTTAAAGACGTCTGAAGTTTTTGGCGCCTTAAATCCAGATAACGATAAGCAAGACGTAATTCTTCTGAAACATCGCCCTCATCATCAATTTCAAAAACAGGCACCTCTGATGCGTTTAAAATCTCAAGACCAGTCGCACAAAGCTCAATCGTCCCTGTTGGGATATCTGCATTAACATTCTTTTCTGGACGAACATTAACTGTGCCTGTAATTTTAACAACAAACTCTGGGCCAAGCTGTTGTGCTTTTTCATGAGCATCTTTGCTAACCGATGGAACAAAAACAACCTGCGTAAAACCGTAACGATCTCGAACATCAATAAAAATAAGTTTTCCATGATCACGTCTTCGATGCACCCAGCCGCAAAGCGTAACCTCTTGATCTTTGTGCGTTTTATTTAATTCGCCGCACGTGTGTGTTCTTAACATAAATGAAACTCCAGTTTATGGACGAGCTTCGCGAGGAACGTAAGCTGGTCAGTTGAACTTACTCCAGGAGCCTTCTGTGGCGACGTGGAGTATCCTCTATTTTAAATTAATCTTTCTATAAAATCGATTTTATAAATTCAACAATTTTGCTAATCTGAATTTCTTCTTGCTCACCAATTTGCATATTTTTAAGAGTAATGATTCCTTTACTAATTTCATCTTGACCAAGAATCAAAACATATTTGGCCCCTGTCTTGTTGGCAGTTCTCATTTGAGCCTTAACAGAAGCTGCTCGATACACAATGTCGCTTTTGACTCCGCTGGCCCTTAACTCATTTAAAATGCTAAAAGCTTTTTCAAACGCATTTTCATCTAAAGCAACAAGACAGACATCGGTGCTTATCTCTTGTTGCGCGGTTTCATTGATCGCAAGCAAAATTCTTTCAATCCCAAGCGAAAATCCAACCGCATCAACGCCCTTAGTTCCACCAAGCTGCTCGACTAGCCCGTTATATCGCCCACCTGCACCAAGCGCATCCTGACTTCCAAGAGACTGACTTGTAATCTCAAAAACAACTCCTGTATAATAATCAAGTCCCCGCACCAAATCAGGTGTTTCCTGATACGCGACACCAATCCCGGCTAAAGCTTTTTTAACATCATTATAATACTCTTGGCTTTCTTTGGATAAATAGCTACTCTTAATTTCAAGAGCTTCTATTTCTTTTTTGCAATCTCTATTTTTACAATCTAAAACACGAAAAATATTACGATCAAAACGTTGTTGACAATTTTCACATAAAGAAGATTTCTTATCTTTTAGCTGTTCTCTTAATGCTTGAGCAAATTTTTCTTTGTCTTCAGGCGTTCCAAGACTATTAATTTTCAAAGTCGCGTCTTTAACGCCAAAGCTCGCAAGCAAATTCATCGCAAGAGAAATCACTTCTGCGTCTAAATAAGCGTTCTGGCTATCTGGACCAATAGCCTCAACGCCAATTTGATTAAACTGACGCAAGCGCCCTTTTTGTGGGCGTTCACCACGAAACATCGAACCAATATAAAATAACTTTGTCAGCGGTTCTTTTCGATCAATACTGTTTTCAATATATGACCGCACAACTGAAGCAGTGCCTTCTGGCCTTAGAGCAAACGTACTTTGAGACTCACCCATTTCACCTTCACGCGTATTTCTTTCAAGCGTAAGCATTTGCTTTTGAACCACATCGCTAGTCTTTCCCATTGAGCGAGCGAATAAATCAACTTCTTCGAACATTGGGGTGCGAATTTCTTTGTAATTATAGTTTTGTAGAATTTCCCGAGCCTTTTGTTCAATCAAAGACCATTGCAAGACTTCGTCACCAAAAATATCAGCGGTTCCGCGTGGAATTGAAATTTCTTTATTGCTCATAACTATCTGCACCTATAGTGGTAAGGGCGGAGAAGCTCTCTTCTCCGCCCTTTATATTTATATTTATATCTTAGTCAAAATTTAAAAAATTTATTTAATTTTTTCTTTCATTTCAAGGCCAGGCTTGAACACGACGACTTTTCTAGGGGGGACAGGAACGCTCTCGCCTGTGCGAGGATTTCTGCCAAAACGTGCTTTTCGCTCTTTGATCTTAAACACACCAAAATTACGCAATTCAACTTTTTCGTTTCGAATAAGGCTTTCAATAACCGTATCAAACGTCTTTTGAACAACTCTTTTAACATCAACCTGCTTAATTCCAGTCGAATCTGTAATCCTTAAAACGATATCTTTCTTTGTCATTAATTCCACCTCCCAGTCATAAGTATCGTATCAACAGGAGCTTAGGGTGTCAAGCGGTATTTAAATAAGTCCTAAAATGAAATTATTCTAAGGATAATAACGCTCAAGATCTCTTAATATGCCTTCTTTGTTTTTTACTTCACCTAAAGCGTCATAACATGTTGACAACATTCTCAAAGAAGCCTTATGGTAGGCAACGGTATTCATTTTAAAGTCTTTATTGCTTTCTGGCCCTAATCGTCTTATTTGTTCGAAATAAAAAACAGCTTCCCCGTACCTTTCTTGACCCATCAAAATTAGGCCTAAACTCAAACAAGCCTCTTTGTTGGTTGGATCAATCTTTATTGATTGGCGGTAAGCGTCAGTAGCTCTATCAATATCTTCGATTGTTCGATACTCATACCCAAGATCGCCCCAAAGATTAGCGTTGCGACTTTCAATTAAGATCGCTTTT
The DNA here is from genome assembly GCA_028693815.1 of Candidatus Omnitrophota bacterium. NCBI lineage: Bacteria > Pseudomonadati > Candidatus Omnitrophota > Candidatus Omnitrophota bacterium. The sequence goes on along the minus strand of JAQUUP010000007.1, from coordinate 42,688 downwards.
TTATAAATTCTTATGGCATTATCATGCAAACCAGCAGATGAATATGACACCGCACGAGATAAAAGCTGACGAACAATCAGAGGCTTCATCGCAAAAAAACTAACAACAATGACATATCCAACCAAAGCCCATCGATGCCATAGTTTTAATTGACCCGTAGAGCCATGTCCACAACTACAAGTATTTTCGTTCGTTTTCATAAAAATCCTTATGCAATAATTAAGAAATATAACGCAATAACAATTAAAATTGTTCCTGCGGCAAACTGAATGTACTTTTCGATTTGAGCAACCTTGGGCGCTAAAATTCTTGTCAAATTTGTTGAAAATCCTATTAGAAAAATCGGCAAACTTTGCCCAAGCGCAAAACTTAACAAAACAATAAAAGAATAAATCCAAGAATTGATCAAACTGACAGCGCCAATGATTACAAAAAGCACAGAAGCACAACAAGGACAAGCCGGCATTTCTAAAAACGCAAACATAGCGCCAAAAATAAAAGCTCCAATAAATCCAGATCTTTTAAATGTATTGGTTCTATTGCTACAATGTGCCTGTGCATGCACAGCAGGAATAAGACCCGCATAAAACAAACCCGCAACAAGCAAAAAGAATCCTAGCGCTAAATACATATATCTGCTTATTTGCACCAAATTCGAAGTAAAATTCTTTAAAAAAAGAAGAAGCATTCCTACCAATGTATAGCTAAAAACAAGACCAGCCACTAAACATAAGGATAACAACAAAGAATGCTTTTTAGAATGAGAAGCTCCGGAAATATATCCAAAAACAATCGGAATTCTAACCAAAGTACAAGAACTTAAAGACGCGACAAATCCAACCCCGAAAACAACAAATATAGCTAAAATCGGTGATTTAGAAATCATCATCTGTGCAACATTTATCATCTATAGGAATTCTCCAATAACTGAATTATTAAAAAATAGGCAAAAACTAAAAACCAATCAATAAAACTGAACCTAACAAATACATCTTTTTTAAATGTCTTTCAGCGCCTCATATACCTTTTGATAATTTAAAGGCTCTGTAATCTCTTTTGCAAACTGAACATATCGAATAATGTCGTCTTTATCAATAATAAATACTGCTCGCGTTAGAAGTTTAAGCTCGTCGATTAGAACCCCATAATTCTCAGCCACAGAAGAATATTTATAATCTGAAAGCGTTTCAACGTTATTAATAGAAAATGACATGCAAAATCGACTATGCGCAAAAGGCAAATCTTTGCTAATCGCCAAAACAACCGTATTTTCAAAACTAGACACCTTCTCATTAAACTCTTTGACTTGCCCCTCGCAAACCGGCGTATCGATCGAGGGGAACGTTGTTAGAATCTTTATTTTTCCTGAATAATCGCCCAAGCCTACTTCTTTCAAATCTTTTGTAACAACCTTAAAATCAGGAGCTTTATCTCCGACTTTAAGATCAACGCCAGTTACGTGCAATACATTTCCTTTAAAGGTTATTTCTTTTGACATAATTTTCTCCATTCTTTATTTTAACTTTTATTGATATCTCATCCCTTGATGCTCAAGCCACCCGCCAATCCGTCGATACCCTGGATCATGATGCGTCCAGTGAACAACGCCTCCTTTGTCATTCCATTCGTACTCGCCGTAGAAATAAACTTCGTCTCCGATATTTAAATTGTTAATTCGAGGAGCAATATCAATATTATGTGCAACAAGAATTGTTTGCCCCTTTGCTAATTGTAAAATAAACCGTTGATGACGGCTTCCCTTTAAATCATCCAAAAGGATTTTAACAACACGCCCTTTAGATTCAACAAAAAAATTAGATTGATGATTTTGATACGCCGAATAAATCTTTTGGGCATCATCTCGATATTGCGTTTGCGTGCTAGCCGGTATAGGCGAAGAAAGCTGCGAATTACATCCAAGGAACAAACAAACTATTAAAACTACAAAAATCTTATATCTTTTGGAAATGTCCATATACACCTTATTCTCCTAAAGCGCACCCGCAACCTGCTTCAGCGCATAAAACAATCACGAGACATTAATTGTGCTCTCAACAATATGTCGAGGACGCCGTGCAACTTCTTTCCATATGCGGCCGATATATAATCCAACCAATCCCAAAGATATCAACTGCACTCCTCCTACAATCAAAATCAATGTAATTATCCAGCTTGGTGACATTGCGCCAGACAAAAAAATGATCAGCTCTCTAAAGCCCGCAACAAGACCCAAAATTAGAAATATCAGTCCTGACCCGATCGGTAAAAATGGAAAAAATTCTGAGAAAGACGTCACTCCACTGATAAATTCTTTTATTGGCCCAGAACTAGTCAATACAGGAAAATGACCCTTCCCGGCAAAACGCTTCTGTCTTTTATAATATATCTTGTCTTGCTTAAATCCAACCCAAGAGATCAAACCGCGCAAATAAGGATCCTGCTCCTTTAATCTTAGCAACTCTTGAACTACTCGCCGAGAAAGAAGCTTAAAATTTCCTGCATTTTCTAAAAGCTCAATAGAGGAAATTTTTCGAATAATTTTATACGCAAGGGATGTCAGCTGCAATTTAAAGAAATTTTCTCCTAGTCTTTCTTGACGAACAGCATGAACAACCTCAGCTCCTAATTCCCACTTCTCAATAAGACGAGGAATTTCTTCAGGCGAATCCTGAAGATCAGAATCTAAGATAACGGCTGCATCTCCGCTAAAGAATTCTAAGCCAGCCATAAAACTTTGATTGTACCCAAAGCGCCGAGATAAATTAATAACTTTAACCGATTGATCTTTTAACGCTAAGTTAGTCAAAATATTCAAAGAACCATCAGTTGAGGCATCGTTGACAAAAATCATTTCGTATAAAAGATTACTACGTTTCAAAACATCTTGTGTTCGACGATATAATTCCTCGAGAGTTTTCTCCTCGTTTCGGAAAGAAAAAATAATAGATATTTTCTTTTGTTTTATCATCTTCCTCCTCGCCTATTAGCAGAATTAAAAATCAGATTATTCCTTAAAAACGATCACGGACCATCATAAACCTTTTCCAACACAGCTATATCCGTAGAAATTCTCCCTAAAAAAGTATCAAGATGCAAAGGCATCTTTTCTGGACTTACCGCGATATCATTCATTTTCTCATTAACACTCGCCATATGAAGATCCAATAGCTTTTGCTTTAAAAACAACAAATCATTCTTAAGTCTTACGGTCAAAATATTTAGATTTATCATCGCATATTGTCTATACGGCTCCGGCAAAGATTGCAAATATCGATCATAATGCTGAGTGCTCAGTGCAATCTTTGACAAAGATTGTTCAAGCCAAGATATTGCCTCCTGGGGTTTTCCTAAAGCAAGGTAAATCATCCCTTTGTCTGCATAATACGTATAAATTGCAGGATTTAATCGAATAGCTTGATCATACATTTCAAGAGCTTTGTTGTAATCTCCAATACGATACCAGCAAAATCCCATATTTGCAAAAAGATAATCCTTAGGACCAATGAATTCAACAAGTTCTTTGTAATATTTAATCGCAGAACAATATTCTCGCTTTGACATCTTTTGATCCTTCGACAATGATTCTGAAATATAGATCTCTGATAAGCGCAAATAATTTAAACGATTAACAACAGTATTAACTGGATCTGGCTTCCCTGCATAATAAGCCAAAATAAACACTACAATAAAATAAACCCAAAGGCATCTTTTCGATAAAAACAACAACCATCCTTTTATTTGACTAATCTGTATCAATTCTTTGCTTACCATTTCTTTCTTTAAAAAATAAAACAATCAACCACAAAAACATCCCTATGTACATAGCAAAAATAAGCCAATATGTATATTCTCCTCCCATCGGAGCATAGCTTAAAGTTAGATTATTAGGCCCTCGTGGCAAGAAAATACCTTTAAAAGCAACATTTGCTCGGTATATCCTTTGCGTTCTTTTGTTAAGAACAGCCTTCCAATCAGACTGGTAACTATCAGTATAAACCAAAAATTTATCCTTATCAAAATTAGTCCGAATCTCCAAAGAGTTTACACCAAAAGAAACAACCTCAAAATAACGGCTTGGCGCTTCGACAGCTTGAGCCTGGGATAGAATATTTTTACTATCTGTTAACAACAAACTTTTAAAATCCAAAATATCGCCTTTTCCACTCTTATTGGATTCTACATGTACAACAGCAACATTTTTCTTTCTAGCTAAGACTTCTTCAGCAATATCACTCTCTAAAAAATCAGAAATAACAACATTATCATATAAATAAAACTTATTCTGAATATATTCCCTCAATGCTGTCGAAGGACTCTTTTGAAGAAGAGAATATGACCATCGAGTCGGAAAATCTCTGCTTAGAACAATTCCTGGAGCATCATGCATAGAAACATCGTATTGAAGATTCTCTTCGCGCGGCTCCAAAGAACTCGCTGCAAGTGGACGTTGGTAAGCAAATGTTGGCAATGCATTAGGATAAAAGAGTATTTCAGAAGCAAGCTTCGGGCCTTCGTAGGGCTTGGAATCATAACGCCATAAAACTTCTAAAGGCTGCAACAATATGCAAGCACACACCAATGCCATAAGAATAGTCGTGTTGCTTTTTCGAAAAAGAATCAAAATAAAATAAACTAGACTTAAAATAATCGAGACATAGGAAGAAAAAATACTCTCGGGACGCGTTAAAACAAAAAAGAAAACACCTAAATGAACAAAAAGAACAAAAACCAACGCTGTTTTTCTAGATAAAAGAAATTTCTCTTCAACAATCTTTTTTTCCTGTTCCACAGCTAACAAAATAAAAACCATGATAAACGCTGGCATAAAAGATTTAACGCCCTGTATCAAATTAAAACCGGGGAACCCATAAAACAAAAGCTTGTGAACAGGGCCCGCTGGAATAAACATAATAAAGAATAAAATTACCCAAAGCAAAATTTTAATCATCAGTGATCTTGTTAAGACATTAAAAGCGCCGAGCAATATTAGAATATAAGCAAATATCGAAACATAAAAAGGAGTTATATCTCGATAAAACAAATGCCAAGGACCGATACTTAAATAATCGTTTACAAACCCTCTAGTCGTAGACATCAGCCCCTGCGATCGAACCAAATCGACTTCCGGACCTTTCTGATCAACATCTTGCTGATTCCCTGCTCTAAAAGGAAAAACAACCTCTTTATTTCTTGCAACATCGAGCACTTTAATTGAAGGAAAGAGGGAAATCACGCCAACGAAACAACATATAAAAAAAACTAATTTATGTTTCTTAAAGAAACCGCCAACCGACTTAATAGAAATAAGCAACGACCGAGGAAAAAATAATCCAGTCAATATCGCTGTTAGCAACACAAGCGAAAACCCATACGGAGGAAAATAAGATACTGCAATTATCATTAGGACAAAAGTCAATCCAACAAAATGAACTATTTTTTGCTCTTGATAAAAACGTAACCAAAAATAAAAAAACCAAATAACTGGAACAAAAATGACTATATTTTTAAGATCACAAAGAATAGGAATTCCAAAAGAAGAAAATAACAATAAAAGAAACGCAATATATGCAGATCGCTTTTGCTGAAAATAAGCTTTCGCAAAAAGATAAAATCCAAATACCCCAACAAAGAAATACAAAATAATTGTGTAGATATAAGCAAAATAAATCTTTACGCCAAGTAAATTCAGAAAAAAGGTTGCAAGCCAAATAGGATTAAAAATTCCAATAAAACTATTATAAAAAATTTGAGGAAGTCCAAGTAACAAAAAAGGATTCCAGAGAGGAAAGCTGCCAACCCGAAGATTATCTACAAAATACTTAACGTATGCATAATGTCCCAGAGCATCACCATCAACAGGAGAGCTTCCCGTTAGAATTTCTCGAAAGATAAAAACCCATACACCAAAAGGAACTATAAATTTAAAGAAATTAATAAATAAAAAGCGAAACGTTTGACGAACGCTAGTTGTTATTCCAAATATTTCTTTAAATTTCATTTTTAATTCAACAGATTATCGAAAATTTTCTTAAGAATTTATCCTATTTCTAGAAATAATTGCCACTTTAAAAACTTACCCTATTTTTATGATCGAATCATCGTCAACATCATCTTAAATTTCTTAATCGCTTTTAAAGAATGCGGTTCATTAACTGGTAATATAATCATCTCTCCTGCTTTTAAAACATACAGATTATTTGAAATCATAATTTCAGCTTGACCATCTAACACGCAAACCAAAGCATCAAAAGGAGCTATATGCTCGCTTAATCCTTGCCCTTGATCAAAGGCAAACAATGTGACAGTGCCCGTCTCTTTTTTGATTAAAGTTTTACTGACAACCGATCCATCTTGATAACTCACCAAATCAGCTAACACAGTTACTTTTGGTTCAAAACTCATTTCTTTTCCTTAAATGAGGGCATAATTTACGGAGCGTTAACGATCGTAAATTATCTGCCCGAATTTATCCCAGGAGCGCTTTTTAGCGACGTGGGGTTTCCTTTGAGCCTTAGCTCTTCAGAATATCAAAGAATGTAAAACTATGGGCGAATTAATCCAGAAAATAATCTATTTTCTAGATTCCTCAAGTAAAGCAAGGAACTCCCTAAAAAAATACAAGTCTTATCTACCTCTCGTACCCATACTTTTCGTAATTAATGCCAAATTCTTCCATATCGCATTTCATTGCTCCATGAAATCCAAAAGGGGTTTCGGCAAAAAAAGCATCTACGACATCTTTTTCTTCAACTTGCTCCCTATTATTTTCTTGAGCAAAACTTTCAGCTTTCTTGGAAACTTTATCTTTTACCACGCTACGAATAAACGCTGGTGTTTTTTTGATCAGTTTATTAAAAATACCTTGGGCTTGCCTGCTCCACATAAAATATGACATAACCTTTCTTAAAGTTTCAAACTAATTCGATTTTCTCCCAACAACCCCTTCAAATCATCCATCAATGATTCACTAGGATCAATATAGAGATCTTCACCAACTAAAATTTGAACACTTTTGTGTTCATTCGTATTCAAGTGCAAATACACAGGAATTGCTCCTGGAAAACGAGACAATTTTTCTTTTAGGACTTCGAGACCATTTTCATTAACGCCCGAAAGATCGATATTGATCGTCTTTACTAATTCATACGCTTTTTTAACATCCTGAATATCCCCTGCAATAATCTTTGGCGCAGCATCACGAAGACTAACGCGACCTCTTAAGATAACCACATCCCCCTCCTTTAGAAAAGGCGCAACAGCAGGATACGTCGACGGGAAGACAACAACTTCAATTTCTCCTTCCATGTCTTCAAATTTTAATATAGCCATACGCTCGCCCGTTCTTCGTGTATTAGTCAATTTAATATGACTGATCAATCCAATCAATTTAACTTCCTGGTTTTCAGTAGCCTTATTTAATTCTTGGGTTGAATAATCCGTGAACTCTTTAATTTCTATTTGATAATGCGCCAAAGGATGCCCAGACACATAGAATCCAAGCAATTCTTTTTCGTCAGTTAAAACTTTTCTTTTTGGCCATTCATCAATTTCTGGAAATGTTTCCATATCCTTTGTAAAATCTTCCATACCATTCATATCAAAAAATGAAAACTGTCCTGAACTTTTTTCTTTTTGCAATTTTGCGCCAGATTCAAGCGCGTTGTCCAAAACAGCCATGAGTTGCGATCGATGGACACCGAAATGATCAAGAGCACCACAACGGATTAAGCTTTCAAAAACTTTATGATTAACAGTACGCAAATCAACACGCTTACAAAGATCAAAAATATCTTTGTACGGGCCGTCTTTTCGCTTTTCCAAAATTGATTCAATGGCAGCGCCTCCAATATTTTTAACAGCAATCAACCCAAAACGAATAGAATTCTCACTATCCACACTAAACTCTAAATCACTGGTATTCACATCTGGTGGCAAAATCTTGATTCCCATAGCCTCTGACTCTTTAACATATTCAACGACTTTATCCGTATTATCTTTTTCGCTAGTCAGCAGAGCACACATAAATTCAATCGGAAAATTAGCTTTTAAATATGCGGTACGGTACGAAATAAGGGCATACGCAGCCGAATGACTTCGATTAAATCCATAACCAGAGAAATAATCAATCAAATCAAACAAACGATTCGCTAACGGCTCTTTAATTTGGGATGTCTTTTTACAACCAGCAATAAAATCAATACGCATCTTATTCATAACTTCGGAAATCTTTTTACTCATTGCGCGTCTTAAATGATCGGCCTGTGTCATGCTAAATCCAGCTAAATCGCTTGCAATCTTCATAACTTGCTCTTGAAAAATAATAATACCATAAGTCTCTTTCAGAATCGCCTCAAGCTTAGGGTGATCATAATGCACATGGCCACCGCTCCTCTTTCGATTGATATAATCATCAAGCATACCGCTTCCAATTGGACCTGGTCGATAAAGCGCTAGAATAGAGATTAAATCTTCAAATTGATTTGGCTTGATTCGCTTTAGAAGCTCACGCATGCCAGAACTTTCAAGCTGGAATATACCAAAGCTATTAGCCCGACTTAAAAGATCATACGTCTTTAAATCATCCGGGGGAATATCCTCGACAGTTAAATCAATGCCACGAATTTTCTTAACAAGTTTAAGCGCTTTATCGATAACCGTTAAAGTCTTAAGTCCTAAAAAATCCATTTTTAAAAGACCAATCTTTGCAATACCATCCATAGAATAACCCGTAGTAATCTGATCATCACTCGTTTTAAAAAGAGGTACGTGATCCGTAAGAGGCTTGTCAGAGATCACAACACCAGCGGCATGCGTCGAAGCGTGGCGATTTAAGCCTTCTAAAACTTTAGCTGTTTCAATAAGCTTAGCGGTTTGCTCGTTTTCATCATAAAGCTGTTGCAATTGCGGTTCTTTGATGAGTGCATCTTGAATCTTAATATTAAGTTCATTAGGAATAAGCTTTGCAATCTTGTCAACATCAGCATATGGAACATTCATTACGCGCCCAACATCTCTAATCGCAGCGCGTGCCTGCATCGTTCCAAACGTAATAATCTGCGCTACGCTATCTTTTCCGTATTTGTTAGTAACGTATTCAATGACCTCTGGCCGTCGCTCATAACAAAAATCAATATCAATATCCGGCATCCCCGCACGATCAGGATTGAGAAATCGTTCAAAGAGAAGACCATATTTCAAAGGATCCAAATCTGTAATACCGATAAGATAACTGACCAAGCTTCCTGCGGCTGATCCTCGTCCCGGACCAACAGGAATACCATTTTGTTTCGCAAAATGAATAAAATCCCAAACAATTAAAAAGTAACTTACAAAACCCATTTTTTTGATGATCTTAAGTTCGTGCTCAAGACGCTCATCAATTTCTTTAGTACGTTCTTTGTAACGACGAAGAATACCTTGCTCGCAAAGCTTTTCTAAAAAATCTTCTTTAGTCTCTCCTGAAGGCGGAACAAATCGAGGAAGGTGAATCTTATCAAACGTTAACTCAAGGTTGCATTTTTCTGCAATTTCCAATGTATTCGAAATAGCCTGCGGCGCATAACTAAAAGCTTTCTTCATTTCTTCAGGACTTTTAAAATAAAATTCATCGGTAGACATCCGCATGCGATTAGGGTCATCAAGGGTAGTCTGAGTCTGAACACACAAAAGTGCCTCATGAGCTGATGCTTGTGAGCGCTCAAGATAATGCACATCGTTCGTAGCGACAACTGGAATGTTTAATTCTTTAGAAACTTTAAGAAGACCTTCGTTTACTTTTTTCTGCTCAGGAATACCATTTTCCATAAGCTCCAAATAAAAATTGCCTTCGCCCAAAATTTGATGCAATTCATCAGCCACTTTCAGCGCTTCATTAAACCCCTCATGACGTAAAGCCTGCGCGACCTCTCCTTTAAGACATGCGGATGTTGCTAAAAGACCCTTCGAATATTGAGACAAAATTTCCTTATCAATTCTTGGTTTATAATAAAATCCATCAAGATAAGCAGACGAAACCAGTTTCATCAAATGACGATAGCCCTCCTCATCTTTAGCGAATAGCACAAGATGCGACATGCCTCGTCTGCCCGTAGAAGGAGTTTTGTCAAAACGGCTAGCTGGTGCAACATAGCATTCACAACCAATGATAGGTTTAACGCCTAGACGAACAGCGGTTTGATAAAAAGTAATCGCACCAAACATGTTTCCATGATCAGCAATACCAAGAGCTGGCATGCGATATTCAGCAGCTTTCTGAACTAAATCCTTAACCCGACAAGCTCCGTCGAGAAGACTATACTGTGTGTGGACATGAAGATGGACAAAATCAGAATGATACATGATTTAATACGGGAGTTATAGTTTTTGAAAATGTTTTTGAAAAATATTCTTTAAAAACTATTCCCATTCAATGGTCGCAGGAGGCTTTGAGCTTACATCGTAAACAACACGATTAACACCAGGCACTTCGTTGATGATGCGATTGGAAATCTTTGCCAATACATCATGAGACAACGGTACCCAGTCTGCGGTCATGCCATCAACACTTGTGACAGCCCGAATTGCAACCGCGTTTTCATATGTTCTCTTATCACCCATTACGCCAACAGATTTAATCGGAAGTAAAATTGCAAACGACTGCCAAATTTGATCATAAAGTCCTGCTTTTCTAATCTCATCTAAAACACGATCGTCTGCTTCGCGTAAAATGTCTAATCGCTCCTGAGTAACCTCACCAATAATACGGATCGCAAGACCAGGCCCTGGAAACGGTTGACGCTTAAGGATACTATCCGGAACGCCTAAATATTTTCCGATTTGGCGAACCTCATCTTTGAATAACTCCCGAAAAGGTTCAATAAGCTTTAGTTTCATTTTTTTTGGCAGCCCGCCAACATTATGATGACTTTTAATTGTTACCGATGGACCTCCAGACGGAGAAAAAGATTCAATAACATCAGGATAAAGCGTTCCTTGTCCTAAAAATTCTACTTTTTTGCTTCGAGAAGAAGCCTCTTGAAAAACTTTAATAAATTCATCGCCAATAATTTTACGCTTTTGCTCTGGATCAGTAACATTTTTTAAACGATTCAAAAAGCGTTTTTGCGCATCAACACATGAAAGATTTATTTTAAAATTTGTCTTAAATGTTTTTTCAACAGAAGCCGCTTCATTTTTACGTAAAAGGCCGTTGTCAACAAAGACACAACTTAATCTTTTTCCAATCGCTTCATTAATTAAAACAGCGGCAACAGATGAATCAACCCCGCCACTTAAACCCATAACTACTTTTTTATCTTTCACAAGAGCTTTGATCTCTTTAATTTTTTCTTTAACTAATTTATCCATAGTCCAGCGCGGCAAACATCCGCACACCTGAAATAAGAAGTTAGCCAAAATTTGATGTCCCCGCTGAGTATGCACAACTTCTGGATGGAATTGAACGCCATAAATCTTCTTTTGAACATGAGCAATCGCTGCATTCGGTGTTGATAATGTATGAGCAATTGAACGGAATCCTGTTGGTAACTTTTTAACTTCATCGCCATGACTCATCCATGATGTTAAATTGCTTGGAAGATTAAAGAAAATTCCTCTAGGACTGTCCACAAAAAGCTCAGCACGGCCATATTCTCTTTCGTTTGTTTTCTTGACCTTTCCACCAAACATATGAGTAATAAGCTGCGCGCCATAACAAATGCCTAATATAGGAATTTTTAAATCAAAGATTTCTTTTTTTGGCAGAGGAGCGTCTTTGTCATAAACACTCAAAGGCCCACCAGAAAACACAAGTCCCTTTGGTTTTATTTCTGCAATCTCCTCAATTGAAATATTATAAGGAACAATCTTGCTAAAAACCTTGCTTTCGCGAATACGTCGTGCAATAAGCTGTGTGTATTGTGATCCAAAATCTAAGACTAAAATAATGTCCTTATTTTTCATAAAAATTCCTCGATTCTTTGATTAAACCCCCGGGTAATTTCCAGTCTGTATATCCCAAGAGGTTATCCTAAGGGCCAAAGGCCAAAGGATTATTTGCCCATGCCGATTTTTTGGCCAATCTGAAAAACTTTGCCCTCTGTCTGTATAGAAGGAGCAATAATAATTTCTACATCATTCATCTCTTTAATATTCCTTGCTCCCAAAGAACCCATAGATGTTCTTAGCGCGCCAACAAGATTTTGTGAACCATCATCAACTTTTGCTGGCCCAACAAGAATCTGTTTTAATGTTCCGGTCGTTCCTACGCGCACACGTGTCCCTCTGGGAAGATTCGCGTTTGAAGTTGCCATGCCCCAATGACATCCTCCACCTGGAGCTTCTTTAGCTCGGGCAAAAGCAGATCCAACCATAACCGCATCAGCACCAGCTGCAAAAGCTTTACAAATTTCTCCTCCAATACGCATGCCACCATCAGTAATAATTGGAATATATTTACCATGACGCGTATAAAAATGATCTCGTGCGGCTGCACTATCAACTGTAGATGTAATTTGTGGAATGCCAATACCTAAAACACCACGTGTTGTACAAGCTGCCCCTGGACCAATGCCAACCAAAAGTGCATCAATGCCCTGCTCCATAAGCTCAAGAGCAACTTCGTAAGTCACACTGTTTCCAACGATAACTGACATTTTCGTAGATTCACAGAAATTCTTAATATCTAAAACCTTATATTCACTTGAAATATGTTCAACAGTTGCAACGGTAGACTGAACAATAAAAACATCGCATCCTGCTTCTTGAGCAATAGCCCCAAAATGTTTAGCATTTTGAGGAATACAGCTAACAAATGCTGGTACTTTAGCTTTTTTAATTTGCTCAATACGTTGAGCAATCAACTTTTCTTTGATAGGAGGTAAATAAAGATTTTGAACTAGCTTTGTCGCTTCGTCAGCAGAAGCATTGGCGATTTGACTCAAAACTTCTTTTGGGTTTTCGTATCGGGTTTGAACACCATCAAGGTTTAAGACCGCAATGCCCCCTAATTTACCCATCGCAATAGCAAAATCAACATCCACAACCCCATCCATGGCAGCAGCCAAAATGGGAGTTTTAAACTTCATTTTTCCTAATTTCCAGCTAACATCAACCTCATTTGGGTTAACAGTGATACGTCCAGGCACCAAGGCAACCTCATCAAACCCATAACAACGCCTTGCTCTTCTTCCAATTCCGATCCATTCTGCCATTTTACGTAACCTCCTTGAATATATATATTTTGATTCCTGCGGAAGGCAGTTTTGTAAACTTATAAACATATAATATACTTATATATGCCTAAAAAGTCAATATAAATATATATCTATGAGAAAATGGGCAAGGGTCTTAAAAGACCCTTGCCCACATTATTTTCCTTAAAAATAGATGTTTTTACGTTTATTTTAAACGCAATTTTACATCATTCCACCCATGCCGCCCATGCCTGCTGGCATTTGAGGCATCGCTGGCTTTTCTTCAGGAATATCTGTTATCAAAACTTCCGTTGTTAAAAGAAGTGATGCAATACTTGAAGCATTTTGAAGCGCTGTACGCGTTACTTTTGTTGGATCAATAACGCCAGATTCAAACATATCGACATACGTATCTTTATTAATATCATATCCAATATTAACTTTTTCTTCTTTTAATTTCTGGACAATCACAGATCCATCAAGACCAGCATTTTCACAAAGCTGACGAATAGGCTCTTCGATTGCACGCTTAATAATTTTAACGCCCGTAGCTTCATCCCCTTTAACTTTAAGGGCATCCAAAGCAGGAATCGTTCGAAGGAGAGCAACTCCACCTCCTGGAACAATGCCTTCTTGAAGAGCTGCGCGTGTTGCATGTAGCGCATCTTCTACACGAGCTTTCTTTTCTTTCATTTCAGATTCTGTCGCTGCACCAACACTAATAACCGCCACACCACCAGAAAGCTTAGCTAATCTTTCTTGAAGCTTTTCACGGTCATAATTAGAATCTATTTTTTCAATTTGATTATTAATTTGATTGATGCGGAAAGTAATTTTATCTTTTTTACCTGCACCTTCAATAATAGTTGTTGTTTCTTTATCAATCTTAACCTTTTTCGCGGATCCGAGGTCATCAATTGTAACATTTTCAAGCTTAAGACCAAGCTCTTCAGTAATAGCGCGTGCGCCAGTCAAAACAGCAATATCTTCTAGCATTGCTTTTCGACGATCACCATATCCTGGAGCCTTAACGGCAGCGCAAACCAATGTTTTTCTTAAATTGTTAACAACCAATGTTGCTAGAGCTTCACCTTCGACTTCTTCACAAATAATTAAGATTGGCTTTCCAAGCTTAGCAACTTGCTCAAGAACTGGAACAAGGTCTTTAATATTGCTAATCTTTTTTTCATAAACAAGAATAGCCGGATTTTCAAGTTCACATTCCATTTTTTCCATATCTGTAGAAAAATATGGAGAAAGATACCCTTGATCAAACTGCATTCCTTCAACAACCTTTAGTTCAGTTTGCATTGTTTTAGATTCTTCAACAGTAATAACACCGTCTTTTCCAACAACACTAAACGCTTGAGCTAAATTCTTTCCAATCGTCACGTCGCCATTAGCTGCGATTGTTCCAACTTGCTCAACTTCTTTGTTGTTCTTATTGTCAACTTTCTTAGAAAACTTTTCTAATTCTTTAACAATAACTTCAACCGCTTTTTCAATACCTCTTTTAAGTGCCATAGGATTAGCACCTGCCGTTACGTTCTTAAGGCCTTCACGATAAACAGCTTCGGTCAAAACAGTTGCAGTCGTTGTTCCGTCTCCTGCTAAGTCAGATGTCTTTTCAGCCACTTCCTTAACCATTTGTGCGCCCATATTTTCATAAGGATCCTTTAAATCAATTTCCTTAGCAACTGTAACGCCATCTTTGGTAATTGTTGGTGAGCCAAATCTTTTATCTAATACCGCATTGCGCCCTTTTGGGCCAAGTGTAACTTTAACTGCCTTTGCAAGCTGCTCAACGCCCTTAAGAATAGCGCGTCTTGCTTCTTCATTAAAAATAAGTTGTTTTGCCATTTTCTTACTCCTTTAATTCTTCAGAACAATTGTTGAAAAATCCTCTCCCGAAGGTTCACCCTAAAAGCCAAAATGGCTCTAGGTTCTCAATTTAAATTTATCCACATTACTTAGTAAAAACTGCTAAAACATCCTCTTCTCTCATAATCAAAAGATCTTCATCTTCTTTAGTTTTGATTTCTGTACCACTATATTTGCCATACAAAACGCGATCGCCAACTTTGACTTCCATCACCTGAACGCTGCCATCATCAAGCACTTTTCCTTTTCCAACAGCAACAATCTTGCCTTCTTGTGGCTTTTCTTTTGCTGTATCTGGGAGAATAATCCCTCCCTTTGTCTTTTCCTCTGCCTCAAGTGGCTTAACGATAATTCTGTCTGCCAATGGTTTGAGTTGCATTGCGACACCTCCTTTAAAGTGTGTATCTTGTTATATGCCTTAACCTTTTATCCCTAAAAAGACAAGTTCGAAATTAGCACTTACCTTTCAAGAGTGCTACTATTGCAAAAAATAGAAAAAATGTCAAGATTTTTTTTAAAGATGTTTTAAGAAGACTGAAATTATAATCTGGATTGGAAGGCTAACATCATTCCTTTAAAAACGAGCTTATCGTCGATAGCATCGACTCTTTTATGCACAAATTTTTTCATCAGTTTGGCGTGTCCACCAGTTAAAATAATGCGAGGTTTTTTCTTAAGTTCCTTTGAAATTCTTAAAATAAGTCCATCTAGAAGGGCACCATATCCATGAAAAATTCCACTTAAAATACTTTCATTAGTCGTGCGACCAATCAAAGATTTTGGCGGAGCAATTTTAACATTTGGCAAAAGAGCAGTACTATGAAAAAGAGACTGTGCTGTAAGACGAATCCCAGGGACAATAACACCACCCTCATAACCACCTTGGCAAGATACAATATCAATTGTAATCGCCGTCCCTAAATCAATAATAATAACAGGACATCCATACAATTGGCGAGCCGCATAGCCGCAAACTAATCGATCTTGACCAACCTGACGAGGCTCTTGATAACAATTCTCAATTGGAACCTTAAGATTTTTTCCAACAATTAAAGGCATTTGACATATCTCTTTTTTTAAAATAAATACGACCAAAAAGGACACTTTTGGCACAACACTACAAATAATGCCTTGATTTAAATTCTTATATTTTTTCTTAGCCTTTAGAATAGCGGATAAAAATGTTTTTTTAAACAGCGGTGCCGACAACCCAGTATCCACAGATGCAAACAAAACAATCTTATTATTCTTTGCAATCGCGATCGTTGTCGAAGTGTTTCCAATATCCACTAACAATAATTCTTTCTTCAATCTACAAAGCCTCCCAAGCAATTTGAGCGCTCTTAAATTCTGGGTCAAGCTCAAGTGCTTTTGCAAAAAGTTCTTTTGCTTTTCTATTTTGACCTTTTTTCTGAAACACTAAACCTAGACCATAGTAACCCCAAGGATAATCTTTGTCTATAAAATTGACTTTTTCAAAATATCTTGCTGCCTCATCATTTTGATTCAAAAAATAATACGTAACCCCAACATTATAAAGAGTGTCAACATCTTCAGGGTTTTCTACAAGTGCTGCTTTAAAATACTCTAGAGCCTTTTGATGATTATTTTGCATCCCATAAAACTTACCAATGCTATTTTGAACACGCAATTTAGGCGCCTCAGGATATTCAAGCACTTTAAGATATGCATCAAGAGCTTTATCATAATACTGCTCCCCATAAAAATGATATGCATCAGCTAAACTTAAATAAGGACGATAGCTTTCAGGCGTTTTTTTAGCCGTATCTGACCAAAGCGTAATATCATTTTTCCAAACATAATTACGCGCAACAGTTTTTTGTGCATACAAAATAAATATCACTAAAAATCCAATAACTGCAAAAAAACTTCTTTTCCGATTATCTACGTCTTTTAAAAAAATTGGCAATCTATAAAAAAAATATCCGATAAAAAAACAATATGCCACAGACGGGAAATACATAAACCGCTCTGAAAAAAGCCCTCCAATTGGAATAATATTAGAAATCATAATGCTGCTAACAAAGAACCACCCTATAAAGAAAGAGACAATCGAATTTCTTCTGGCAGAAAGAATCGCATACCCAACTAGAAATAAAACAGAAAATATAGACACAAAAATCTCGATCGGCATCAAGCTTGTTGCTGGTTTGATCAAATAAAAAGCCGTTAAGTTCACAGGAAAAATTAAGATTGAAAAGTATTTAAAAAATACATAAAAAATAATAGCAACCTGATCCCAAGCATTGTTATTAGTCGCAATATTAAATTCAATATTCATATTCCAAAACCCTAAAGCTGCCTGCTTGCCAAAAACAAGGAACCTCAAAGCAATATAAAGAATAGCCGGCGCAATTAGAAATAAATATTGTTTCCATTTACGCAAAACACTTAAAACAGAATAACCTGAGCAAAAATAAAAATCATACAACACAAAAATTCCAGGCAAGATAATAGCCTCTTCTTTTGAAAACACAGAAAATAAAAAAAGCACCACAGATAAAATAACATATTTTAAGTTGCGCATTGAATCGCTTTTAACGAACGCCCAAAACGAAAAAAGTGCAAAGAATGATGCCAAAATTCCCATATAATTAAAAATTGGAGCTACCGCCTCAACGTGAATGGGGTGAACGGCAAAAATTAAAGAAGATAAAAAAGAAATCCAGAAATTCTTAGCAATTTGCTTAATAATAAGGAAAACAAAAAAACAGTTTAAAAGATGAATAATCACACTCATCAAATGAAGACCAAACGCATTAAAGCCCCACAGCTTATAATTCAAAACCAAGAAAATCATCGAGACTGGTCGATAATACCCGCTCGATTTTTCAATAGATGTCATCACAGTAACGTCATTAAAAAGAAAATCTTTAAAATGCGAGAAATCTTGAATATATTGATTATTTAAAATTAAATAATGGTCATCATAAGAATATTCATTAAAAAGTGCGTTGCCGAAAACCAAGAATACAACAGCCGTAAGAAGAAGAAAAACAAAAGTATTACTTCTTAGAAACGAATGATTCATTTGCTTTTAGCTCCTTTATCTTATCTCTAATAAGCGCTGCTTTTTCAAAAAGCAAATTACGCGCCGCCAAATCCATTTCTCTTTCAAGCTCTGCTACTAAATTTGAGAAACTATATTGCTCTTGATTTTGGCCAGAAACATCCAAAACCAGCTCTTTAGCCTTCTCAAATTCTTCAATTCCTTTTTGAATTGCCTTTTTGATTGTTTGTGGCTTAATATTATTCTTTTCATTAAATGCAACTTGAATTTTTCTTCGACGATCGCTTTCCTTCATCATCGCTCTCATCGCAGGACTAATAGTGTCGGCATACATAATAACCCTCCCGTTGACATTTCGTGCAGCCCGACCAGAAACCTGAATAAGCGCTTTTTCCGACCGCAAAAATCCTTGCTTATCAGCATCCAAAATTGCAACCAACGAAACCTCGGGAAGATCAAGTCCTTCTCTTAGTAAATTCACGCCAACCAAACAATCAAAGTGTTTCATGCGAAGATTCTGCAAAATCCTTGCACGATCAATAGTCTCAATATCGCAATGCATATATTTAACTTTGATTTTCTTCTTTTCAAGATAACTCGTCAAATCTTCTGACATCTGCTTAGTCAGAGTTGTAACTAAAACACGCTCGTCTCGTTTGGCACGTTTAAGAATTTCTTTAGCCAAATCATCAATTTGACCTTCAGTAGGCCTAATATCCACAACAGGATCAATAATTCCAGTTGGACGAATAATCTGCTCAACAATTTTGCCTTTGCTTTCTTTAATCTCAAGCGCTCCAGGGGTTGCCGAAACATAAATCCTCTGACCGATCACATCAGAAAACTCTTTAAATTTCAAGGGACGATTATCCAAGCATGATGGTAAACGAAATCCATGCTCAACCAATGTTTTTTTACGTGATCGATCCCCCTCGTACATGCCATTAAGCTGCGGGATTGTCACGTGCGACTCATCAATAATAACTAAAAAATCTTTTGGAAAATAATCTAAAAGCGTATACGGCCGACTACCTTCAGGGCGGTCAGAAAGCAATCTAGAATAATTCTCAATTCCATGGCAATATCCAGCCTCCCTTAGCATTTCCATATCATAACGCGTTCGTGAATCAAGGCGTTGCGCCTCTAAAAGTTTTCCTTTCTCCCTTAAAACCTTAAGCTGGATTTCAAGCTCCCGCTCAATACGCACAATGCCTAACTCAACAGCATCCGAAGACATGACAAAGTGTTTTGCTGGATAAATCGCAATCTTTTCTAAATTTAAAAGCACATCACCTGTTATCGGGTCAATTTGAGAAATTTTCTCAATCTCATCACCAAGAAACTGAATACGAAGCGCATCCCTTCGATAGGCAGGAAAAACTTCAACAACATCGCCGCGAACACGAAATTTTCCACGAGAAAACTCGTAATCATTTCGCTCGTATTGGATATCAACAAGTTTCATAAGAAATGCATCGCGCTCCATTTTCTGACTTTTCTCAAGACACAGCAAAAAATCTTTATATTCTTTAGGAGACCCTAAATTATAAATACATGAAACACTGGAAACGACAATCGTGTCGCGGCGGGACATTAAGGATGTTGTTGCAGACAATCGCAGCTGATCAAGCTGATCATTGATAGAAGCATCTTTTTCAATATACACATCCGTCTGCGGGATATACGCCTCAGGCTGATAATAGTCATAATAACTAACAAAATATTCAACCGCGTTATCGGGAAAGAATTCTTTAAACTCCCCAAAAAGCTGTGCCGCTAATGTTTTATTATGGGAAATGACCAGAACTGGACGATTAACTTCTTTAATAACGTTGGCAAGCGTAAAAGTTTTTCCACTTCCGGTTACACCTAGAAGAACTTGGGAATTAACACCCTTTTGAAGATTTGCACTTAAAACTTTAGTCGCCTTCTCCTGTTCTGAAACAGGAGAAAATAGACTCTTTAAGACAAATTGATCCATAAAGCAATGATATTTTATTTTGTTTCTAATTGATCAGCGATGAGCTTAAATATTTGATCAACAAGACTGTCGTTTTGATAGCTGTCAAAATTCTTTATCGCAGTTGATAATGTTGAAAAATAGCGAATTTCAATATTTGTTTTTTGTCCGCTTTCTCTAACTAAAACATTAATCGTCGTATACCGTGAACCTAAAAGCATTGCTTTTTGCCGAATATTTGTAAGAATTAAAACTTGGCGAATCTCATTATCGCGAGACATTTCGTCCTTCTCAAAAACAAAAGGATGCGTTTCTTTCGAAATTTTCCATCCTGTTTTCTCAAGCGCAACAATCGTTGCGTTAAGCGCTTCCTTGTAACCCGCATAAAATGACCTCTGATACGATTTCTCCGGACTTATATACTGTGGCATTTTCACAGTAACGCACCCTGAAGAAATAACAAATAATAATCCTAAAAACACAAACCCAATGCTCCGGCTATAATTCCTTTGTTTTAATTTAAGCATATGTTTCCTCCTTAGCAAATTTTTCCATGCTTATACGGACGTTTTTTATTCTTTTCAGATTTCTTTTCAATCTCTTCAGCAATATCAATGCCTAACCCGCCGCACAGATCAAAAAGACGAATAAATGTATCAGCGATTTCTACTTTAAAATTATCTTGATCTTCAATACGATAAGATTCCATTGCTTCAGCCAATTCAGTCACAACGAGCATTAATGCCTCCCCAATATTACGCTCCTGATCCCAAAACCCTTTTTCTACAGCCGTATCATGGCAAAGCGTTGTCAATTGATCTAAAGTCATATTTTTTATAATCGCTTCTGTCATATTATACTCCTTGATAATCATAATTTAATAAAAACTTTTCCATGTCCTCAGGCAACGGGGCCTTGGCTTTAATCATCTTGCCTGTAATTGGATTTTGGCATTCCAATATATGCGCATGCAACGCTGTGCGCCTAAATTTTAACAAATAATCTTTTGCAAATGCATATTTTCTTTCGCCAACAAGCGGATGGCCAATCTGGCTTAAATGAATGCGGATTTGATTTGTCCTACCGGTCCTAGGAAAAACTTCAAGAAAACTAAACTCTTTACCTTGGCCAATCACGCGATAATCTGTTTGAGCAAAACGCCCTTTTGATTTTGAATGATACTTTTGCGCATCAAAATCTTTTATCACCGCTTTAATCTGATCGCTTTTTTTCTTTAAAATCCCATGTGCAATCGCCAAATATATTTTCTTAACACTACGGTTCTTAAAAAGATCCATCATGCGCCTTTGATTATTTTTTCCCCACGCAAAAATAATTGCACCCGAAGTATCGCGATCTAAACGATGGCATGGATAGAGCTTAGCCTCTTTCTTATCAATATCGTAGCCATTAACAATACTTTCTAATGTTCGCTGTTCTTTTTGAGGGGTAGGAATTACAAGTAAACCTGCAGGCTTATCGAAAACAACATACTGATCATCTTTATATAAAATCGGAACTAGCTTAATGTGTGCTGCTTTAAGACTCTTCGGATTCGTCTTCATACTGCGATTGCAATAATTCTGAAATAGAATTTAATTTTCTAATAATAATAATTGGAAAAATAACAATCCAAGCCTGAAAAGCCAAAGACAATAAAATCTGAAGAGGCGTTATTGACACCGTGACACCATTTTCCATAATAACAGACCTTTTTTAAAATTTAATTATTAGTTGAAATCTTATTCTTTAGGAGCACATCAATATACTGGGTAATGACTTTTTTATCTTTGTCTTTGATGTCATTAAAATAAATTGCCGTGCTAAAGCACTTTTTATCTTCTTGCGGTTGTGAACGCACCACAACTCCACAACAAGATATTTTCTTTACAATCGTTTTATTCTTTTGCTTCACTGGGAGTAAAAGCTGAATCTTAAGCTTGGTCATAGGTTCCAAAGGCTTGTCCACCAAACAATAAGCCCCTGAAGAGCTTAAATTCTTGCTTTCAGTAACAACATCAAAATCCTCGCTCGAAATTTTAACAGGAACATTATTATCTACGCGAGGATCCCTTCGTCTTTCGTTAGAAGACATAATCATTTTCTTATTACCCCTTTTCTTCTTGAGACTCTTCCTGTGCTGATTTGTTTACTTTGTTCCAGCAATTTTTATTACAAAAATATTGTCCATTTCGATAATACTTCTTCGATTTTTTAAGATGCTTTTTGCAGGCAGGACAATTGGTCACCTGTTCTTCTGTTGCTTTAGCCATGTGTACTTCTACTCCTTTCCTAAGAATAAAACTAGTATAATTATTACTTTATAGGATGATATTACTTGATATGAGATCCAACGTATTGGCGGATGTCTTCTTGAACTCTTGTATTTGTTTCTTCAAATTCTATACCTAACTGATAACGGTCTGAACATGGAACCCGATGCGCCCACACAACCCGTCCTTTTGCCATTAAAACATCTGAAGCCCCTGACAAACGAAATTTGAAAACCATATCTGTTTTTGGACGCACAAAACGATTAAAATTAACACAAAGCCCACGCTCGCTAAGATCAGATCCAAGACAACCACCCACATCGTCTTCAGGATCTGTAAATAAATAAGATATAGGCTCTTTAAAGCTAGTCCTTCGAAATACGCGTTTTTCTATTTTATCTTGATTTTCAACAAACATGCCACTTCTCCTTAAGGTTAAGGTTCCGTGGCTATTAAAAGTATAGCATATTTTCTTAGAGCGACAACCACTTTTTTTTCATGTATTTACAACCTTTACAAAACCTCTTCACATGATATAATTTATCCCATGTATAAACAATTTTATGGACTTAAAGAAAATCCTTTTAACGTTACTTCCGATCCCTCATTCTTTTTTTCCAGCGCACATCACTCCGAAGCATTTTCCCATTTAACTTATGGCATTCAACAGCGTAAAGGCATTATTCTCATCACAGGAGAAATCGGAACCGGTAAGACAACGCTTTGTCGAGCACTTCTAAACACCCTTGACCAAAAAACAAAAACTGCATTTATTCTTTATCCAAACTTCTCCGAACTTCAACTTCTGCAAATGGTTATAAAAGATTTCGGCATCGAAATTAAAAGCAAGAACAAATCAGCAATTATCAACGCTTTAAACGATTTTTTGCTTAACGAGACAAGCCACGGCAACAATGTCGTTCTGATTATTGATGAGTCACAAAACCTTAAAGAATCTCAGTTAGAACAAATCCGTCTTTTGTCTAACCTAGAAACAGAAAAAGAAAAACTTTTGCAAATTATCCTTGTTGGCCAACCCGAATTGTGTCAAAAACTAAAGCTTACATCGTTGCGCCAACTTAATCAGCGTATTACTATTCGTTGCCACATTAAGCCACTTGAAAAAACAGAACTTAAAGAATATGTAATTCATCGACTCAAAATTGCTGGATCCAATCAAAAAATCCAATTTACCGATGAAGCCATTAATGAGATTTATCAATATTCAACCGGAACACCTCGCTTAATCAATATTCTTTGCGACAGAGCACTTTTAGCTGGATTTGTCGCAGAGACTTTTTCGATTGATTTTGACATTATCAAAAAATGTATTGAAGAACTAGGATAAAATATGAGTATCATAAATGAAGCCCTTAAGAAAACACAATCTGTCTTAGAAAGGCAGAAGCATAGCGGTGATCCGGCCCAAAAAGATTCTTTCAAAAAAGATCCTTGGGTCAAAATAGCCATGCTCGTTATTGTTGGTGGTTTTTTTGGATGTGCTGTTGTTTTAAGCACAATTCTTCTTTCCACTAACCATGCTTCAAAGCCTACGTTCATTGAGCATACAAATATCTTACCTCCAGCCAATCAAAATACAACATCAGAAAAAAAAATAATCTCTTCTTCTGGTCTTAATTTAAATGGTATCATGAAATCAGGCGATCATTATACAGCACTAATCAACGCTAAAATTGTTCAGCAGGGTGACGCCATTGGTGACAAAAAAGTCTTGGCTATTACGGAAGATAGTGTGAAAATCTTTAATCAAGGAGAAGTGTTTGTCTTGAAGCTTAATCCTTAAGCGCAATAAAACTTGACTGTTTTCTGAATCAGGGGCAAAGAAACCCCCTCTAAAACACAAACCTGCCCTATTTTCTGCGGAAGCACGAATCGATTCTTTTTGGAAATATTCTTTTTGTCATGCACCATAATCTTCATCAGGCTAGAAACATTAACATTCTTTATTTTTTCAGGTAACCCAATTTGAGACAAAAGACTTTCAAGGGCATCTAAATCTTTTTGGCTAAACAAGCCCATAGCGCAGGCAATAGAGCCTGCTGCGCGCATCCCAATGCTGACTGCTTCTCCGTGCTGATACCGATCATAAGAGCTAACTGTTTCAATAGCATGACCAATCGTATGCCCAAAATTTAGAATAGTTCGAATACCTTTTTTTTCTTTCTCATCTCTAGAAACAACATCTGCTTTAATATGGCTGCATTTTAAAACAACATGGCTCAACGCAGGCAAATCAAGCGATAACAATTTCTTATAATTACAACTAATATAGACAAACAAATCCTTGTCCTTGATAACTCCATACTTAACAGACTCAGCCAAACCATTTCTGATTTGCCTCTGGCTCAAAGTTTTGAGAACAGCAACATCGCTAAAAACTAACTTAGGTTGATAGAACGCACCTACCAAATTTTTTCCAGCCGGCAAATCAATAGCTACCTTGCCGCCAATGGCTGAATCAACTTGCGCTAAAAATGTGGTTGGCACTTGAATAAACGGGATGCCTCTTTTATATAAAGCAGCCACAAACCCAGCTAAATCGCCAACAACACCGCCTCCAAACGCAATAACAAAAATCTTTTTCTTCACATCATATTGAGCAATTTTTTGAATAACGTCAAACGCAACTTTTTGAGATTTACTTTTTTCTGTATCAGGGACGCAAAAGAATTTAGCAGATATTTTAGATTTCTTTAAACTTTTACTTAATGCGTTACCATAAAGTTTTTTAATTAAAGGATTGGTGATAATGACGGCATCATCTCCAATTTTAAGAAATTTTATTTGATTACCAATTTTAGATAAAATATTATGTCCAACAATAATTTTATAACTATTCTCTTTTAGCGAAACACATACATTCTTCATATCTGAACTCCTAAATAACTGGACAATTGAGCAACAACAGGCCAAACAGCACGATTTAAAACTCCAAAATATAATAACAGAAAAACAATAACAATTCCATATCTCTCAAGTTTTGCATAATAGTATGCATATCGTGCGGATAAAAGCCCCATAACAAAACGGGATCCGTCCAAAGGTGGAATAGGAATAAGATTAAAAATAGCTAAAACAAGATTGAGCACAACGCCGATTTGAAGAACATGACTAACAAATGGAAAGATATTACTTTTCAAAATAATGCTTAGAATAAAAGCCAAGCAAATATTCGTCATCGGACCTGAAAGGCCTACGAGCATCATATCTTTTTTTGGATTACGAAGTCTTGAGAAATTAACAGGAACAGGCTTCGCCCAACCTAAAATAATAGGAGAACCAATGACAACCAGCATCAATGGCAAAACAATTGTTCCAAAAAAATCAACGTGCTTAATAGGGTTAAGCGTTAAACGCCCCTGCTCTTTCGCAGTGGGGTCTCCTAGGCGATATGCCACCCAACCGTGGGCGCATTCATGAAGAATAATAGAAAAAAAGAAAATAAGCGCAATAATAAAGAAGCTAACCATGTTCATCCCAAAACAAGGATCTACTTCGTTGCCTTTTCGGCTTTCTTTGCGTCGCCCTCAGCAGGCTTATCTGCGGCCTTTGTCTTTCGAGCTTTCACTTTGACAATTTTAGTCTTTGGTAAAGATGTGACATTGCTGCCCTCTTGCCACTTACCTTTTGTCATTAAATCTTTAATGCGTTGAATTCTCGACAAAACAGTCTTGTGCTGAGTGCCCGCAGAATCAATTTTAAGTGATGGATGAATCGACATTTTACAATCTCCTAACTAAACAGTCTTTATATTTATTCTTTAGTTTAACTGAAAAACCTTCTGCTTGATCATGCTCAAGAAATTTTCCTGCACAAACAACCAAATGGCTTCCTTTTTGGACAATAAAAATCTCATAGCCCTTTTTCTTTAAAATTAACGCCTCTTTTTCTGCATATTTGCGCGTCTTAAATGAAGCAACCTGAACAGTGTAAAAATCTTCTGGCAATCCTTTTAAAATAGAAGGTTCCGATACCTTTTGCACAACAGACTCTTGAGTCTCGTTGGCTACCGAAATCTTATTTTCCTCAACAGGGATCTCTGGCACCTTTAGAGGTTCGGATTTTATCAAAATATCTTGACTTTGGCTTGAAATATCACTTTTTACCAATACGCCTCTTTTTCCTCTTTCAACCCCAAATGAGAAAGATATAATAATAGCCATAAACAACAAAACAGTCAAGACAATAATGTTCTCAAAAGTTAGAGTAATGCTTGAAAAAAAGAACTTTGGTTTTTCTGCATCTTGAGCCTCTCGAGAAGCTCCAGGAAAAAGTTCAAACTGTGTCTGTTTATAATTTATATTCATATATTTATTATATGGCTATCGAGCCATAAAGCTCAAGTATTTTTTACATTTTGTTTGACGAGCAATCTTACAAAAAGCATCAACCACCACTGGATCAAACTGTGATCCTTTTTGTCTTTGCAATTCTTTCAATGCCTCAGCAAGACTTTTGCCCTTTCGATAAGGCCGGGCAGAAATCATAGATTCAAACGCATCCGCAACGGCCATAACGCGCGCACCCATAGGAATATCTTCACCAGATAATCCTGAAGGATAACCCATGCCGTTATACCATTCATGATGATACAACACAATTGGTAAAATTGGTCTTAGAAACGCAACAGGCTTAATAAGCTCCACGCTTTTCTGAGGATGTTTTCTAATTTCCTTAAACTCTTTCGGCGTCAATCGACTCGTCTTAGACAAAATATCGCACGGCACATCCACAGATCCGGCATCGTGTAAAATACTAGCATATTCGAGACAGCGAGTATCTTTTTCTTTCATATTAAGCTCTTCAGCTAAACATCGAACCACATTATAATAACTTGGCGCATGATTTGATTTATTCAGCGGACCATATTTTTCAAAAAATTTTCCCATAGATTTGATGCTATCCAAAATTACTTTTTGCTGCATCTCATGCAGTTGAAGATTTTTGACAGCCGTTACGACCTGTTCTGCTAAAACAGACAACACTTCTCTGTCGAAATCATCAAAGGGGAGTTCTGTTCTTTTGCGACACATAAAAACAGCGCCAATATTTTCATCACTAACAAGCGGCAAGCCAATAAAACGGTTACGGATAACTACCCCACCTCTAACAACAGTCTTTTCATCTTTGGATACTTTTTTAAAATCAGACTTCTTTTCTAAGAGAATATTAACTCTACCATTAAAAATAGCAATAAATTTCAATTTTCCTGTTTGCTCGTCCAGAACATGAACACGAGAAGAACTTGCGCCAACAAGCTGACAAATAATACGCGTCAATCGAATCAAAAGCTCTTTTGTGTTATATGTCGAATTAACCAAACGATAAACCATATGAACAGCTGCAATAACACGCTTGTATTTTTCTCGAGAAGATAAACAATAATACGTTTTTAAATTTGTCATATTAAATCAATTTCTTATATTCTGATAGAGCTGCACGATCAGTCATATCAGAAATAAAATTACAGATAACTTCTCGTTCCTCTTGCTTGCCATATTGAACATGTCTATCATAAATCTCATATGGCAACTGATTCAAATTACTACTATAAATATCAAAAAGTCGATGCACAACTCTTTTAGCTTTCATTGTCATGCGCTCAACACGATAATGGTGGTATAATTTCTCATTAATTAACTTTTGAAGTTTACATCGCTCTTGATCCATTTCATCGCTAAACTTAATAACAGTTTCTCCGAGCGTTTTAACATCCAAAACAGACTTAAAATTTCTTTCTTCAATCGCTTTATCTGAATTCTGTAAAAGATCAACAACCTGTATATTAATAAGATTCTTGACAATTTGATTGCGTTCAATAATTTCATTTGTACTTTTTGTTGTTTTTCGAACTTGATCCAATGTTGTTGTCCAAAGCTTGCTTTCTGCCAAGTCTTCTTTTTTAATATATCCCGACGCAAGCCCGTCATCAATATCATGATCAAGATACGCAAGCTCATCAGCAACATTAACAACTTGCGCTTCTAAAGTTGGGAATTCTTTTAAGAATTCTTCCTCGCTTGAAGGAATATCATAGACAGTTTTATGTTTGAGAATACCAACCAAAACTTCTTTTGTTAAATTTAATCCTTCAAAATTCGGATAGCGTCTTTCGCGCGTCACAATTTCATAGCTTCGCTTATTGTGATTGAATCCCTTAGGTTTATGCTTTCCAGTAATACGGCTAAAAAATCCTTCAAGTTTTTCTTCGCTCATAATTTCATCAAGAGCTTTTTCTCCTGCATGACCAAAAGGTGGATGACCGAGGTCATGGGCAAGGGCAACAGCTTCAATTAAATCCTCATTGAGCATCAAATTACGACCAATCGTTCTTGCAATTTGGGCCACTTCCAATGTATGTGTTAAGCGCGTTCGATAATAATCTCCTTCAAAAATAGGGAAAACTTGCGTTTTATATTCAAGATTTCGAAACGCCCTCAAATGCACAATACGATCACGGTCTCTCTGATAACATGTGCGCTTATCATCAAGAGATTCCGCATAAACGCGCCCTGCAGAATCCCTGCTACACATCGCATAAGGAGCTAAATTTCTTACTTCTAATTGTTCAATTTCTTCTCTTGTCCGCATAAATCAATTTTTCGTATAATGTTTCTAAGGATTGAGATATAACTTTTAAATCTGTTATAACTGGCATAAAATTTACATCACCCTTCCAGCGCGGCACCACATGGATGTGGAGATGTCCCGGAAATCCCGCTCCAGCAATACGTCCGATATTGATGCCAATATTGTATCCCTGGGGACTTAAAACCTCTTCCAAAAGATCTTTTGATTCTTCCAAAAGATCAAATAAATCATATTTTTCTTCCTTTTTCAACTTTTTTAAATCATTAACATGTCGATTAGGAATAATTAAAATATGCCCATTGTTATAAGGAAAAATATTTAAGACTGCAAAGCAATGCTTTGTCCTTTTAAAAATATAATTTTTCTTATCTGCTTTACTTGAAAAAATGCCGCAGAAAACACAACCCTTTGCTTTCTCGTGTATCGCTGTTACATATTTAGAGCGCCAAGGGGCCCAAAGCCTTTTAGCTTTCATCAATGTTTACAATCCTTCCTTCGATATGATCCGTAATATCTAAAATACCATAAGAACGAAACGGCGCAAAAATGGTATCCGTCGCACTACCTGGATTAAAAAAAAGAACGTTGTCTATCTTTTCATTCATAGGATGATGTGAGTGCCCAAAAATAATAGCATCAACTTTCTTTCCTTTAAATTCTTTTTTAACACGATCCAGCAAAAACTTTGGCGCACCTTCTCCGTGAAATAAACCAATAGAAAATGATTCGCAATTAATAATTTGGCTTTTTGGCAAAATATTGCGCAAGCCAGACCCATCCATATTGCCGTAAACCGCTTCTACTCTTCCGATTCTTTTTAAACTGTTAAGATCTTCAGCCGAACAAAAATCTCCAGCATGAATGATTAAATCAACTGTTTTAAAATCATCTAAAACTTTCTTAGATAACGCGCGAGAGTGAGTATCAGAAAGAACGCCTATTTTCATTTTACAATATAAGGTTTATCGTACATATTTAACAATAAATTTAACTCCCCTTCGTTCCAAATCCATGTCTTTTCTTGAAGTGCTTTAAGCCGTGCGCTATTTTCCAAATTTTTAGGAGAAATGATAACGCGTCGATGCGGTTTTTGGCTCAATTTTTTTGATTCACTTAAAAAAGCATTAACATCACCTTCAGACAAAGGCTCTTCATTAAGCACAATAAACCATGCCTCATCTGAAGAGTATGCTTTGATAATATCCAAATCTTTTCGAGAAACACTTTTCATCTTTAATGGTTTAATTTTGTAAAAACATGGCAAACGATATCGTCGCCCTTGAAAATTAAATGATTCATTATCAAAACATTTTAAAAGATCCATGACGCGCAAAGATAAATCTTTTTTGGAAACCAATTGAAAGCTCAAAATCGATTCACTGAGCTCAGAAGAAAAACATTGTTTTTGACGTTCAAAATCACATCCGATCGAATTAAGCCTCTTTTGAAAAATATATTTTATCCAATATTTAAATAGTTTATCTCTCAAATAATAAAAACTTGTACATTTCTCAACAATACCAAGTTCAATCAAAATAGACATCTTTTGCAAAATAAAGCTCTTTCGAAGGTCAGTGTTTGAAGCAATGTCTTCTGTTTTGTGATGATTATTCGCAAGTGCAATCAACAAACTACAAACTTCCCGATTATTTTTGCCTTGCGACAATTGACTAATCATAATTTCAAAATGACGACTTAAAACGCCCCATTTATCAAAAATTGTATTTTCAATAACTTTGGATAAAAGCGGCAAAAAAACTTCAGATTGCCCATACACTAACGCTAGGTTCTTAATTTCTCTATTCAAAATACTAAGATAAAATGGATGACCTCCTGTAAAATCGATTAAAAAACTTCCTAAATCACGATTCATCTGAACGCCAGAAAGACATTCATCAATAAAATTCTGACTTGTTTCTAAATCAAATGGAAGAATGTTGATAATTTCAAAATGACCAAATAAAAGCGACAATTTCTCAGAAAGAATTTTTCGAGCAATATTTTGCATAGAACTTGCCATTAAATACAAGCATCTTTTTTGTGTCATAATCCTCTTGCCTAATTCTTGAAAAACATCAACAATGCCCAAATCTTCAAGATTATGAAACTCATCTAAAATAATTAAGCAAAACATTTTTGATTCTAAAGAAAAAACTTCCGGTAGAGAAATAAGCTGTCGATAGCTTTCTGCAAATCGTTTCTTCTCAATATTGCTCTGGATTCGCTTAATCGCTTCAATAGTTTGTGGAAGCTCATGCCTTGTCGCTTCCATTAAAAGATTAAGATCATCATAAAGAACAAGTTGCTTTAATTTTGCAAAATTATAAAGAATGCTTCCGACAAAATTAGAAAAAATATGCTTAAAATCTTTTTGATCTAAATCTAAATAAATCGTAATTAACTCTGGATCGTCCAAGTCAGAAATAAACTTGCGAAAAATGGAAGTTTTTCCAATGTAATGCGGACCTAAAAGCGCAACGTTTTGACGATACCCGTCTTTTAAATCAATCACGCGTTTTTTAAGAATTTCTAAAATATTTTTTCTATCAAAAAAAAGTTTTTCTAAATCCATGATTTCTTTCTACATTTACGGCAAAAAATATAACGGATTACTCGCAACAGATTTCTTTCTAATCTCAAAATGCAAAAACGCCACCATATCTTTTTTCCCGACTTTTGCAATTGGATCTCCTGATACAACAAGATCTCCAACAGAAACTAAAATATCTGAATCTTGACTATACACCGTCAAGTACGCATCACCATGGTCAATCATCACGGTCTGACCATAACCCGGAAGATAGTCTGCAAAAACAATTCTTCCGCCGCGAGACGCACAAACATCTTTCCCGAATTCAGATTCGATATCAATCCCATTATTGGCAGCATTCATTTTTTGATTGCCAAAATAAGAAATCACCCTTCCTTTTATTGGCCATCTGAATTCATTATCAACAAAGGCCTCTTGCATCGAAATAACTTTTTTCTGCTCGCTTGCTCCAGGAATAAAAATTAACTGATTTTCCTGAATCTGAGCCGCATTAGGAATATTATTTGCACTCACAAGGTCTTCGACCGTCAAGTCGTATGCTTTAGCAATCCGCCAAAGAGTTTCTTTCCCTCTAACCTTATGATAAATTCCTTTTTGCGAACAACTCAAGTTTTTCAAAGAATCGCTTGAATACGTTGCACAACCGCCTACGGCTAAATACAATAGCGACAATACTATCAAATAAAATCTTTTTGTGCCTAGTCTCATCAATATTTTAAAAGCGAGGGACGGGAGTCGAACCCGCGACGTCCAGCTTGGGAAGCTGACATTCTACCGCTGAATTACCCTCGCATTTCCCTCAATCATTTTATCAAAACAAACAAACAATCTTTCGCTCTAGCTCATAAACAGAATAACGCATTTTCTTGCACACTAAAGCTTTTTTTGGATCTATCAATTTTGTAAACTCTTCCAAAACGCGAATTGATTCCTTGCTACGCTGAGAATTAGCATAGAAAATATCTTTAATGCCTTTTCTTTTAAGTTCAGAGGCAACTGTCTTTTTGCCAACATCTTTTATAATATCTCGTGCACAAATAATATTCTTTTTGCTTCCGACTATAAAAAAACATGCTTGTGTTAATTGGTGACGAATATCCTTATACTGCTCAGTTTCATTTTTTTGATCAAGAACAAAACGCGCAATATCTTCGCAAATCCTTAATCCTTCTTTTGCTCTATTTAAATTTGCATCAATAACACGCAATATCTTTTTCTTTTCGATTATACGCATTTCTTTAAAACTGTCTCAATAATACTTGTTGTTGAAAAACCTTTTAAATATTTAACAAACTTAACACTTCCCCCGCTCGACTCAACGATATCTTGACCGACAACTCCCTTTGACTTCCAATCTGCGCCCTTTAAAAGAACATCTGGCTTTAAAGCTTTAATAACATTATATGGCGTTTCTTCAGAAAAAATTATAACAAAATCAACAGCCTCAAGACCTGCAATAACACCCGCGCGTGATCTTTGCGATTGAACAGGCCTGCCGGTCACCTTTATTTTCTTCACAGAAGCATCGCTATTAACGGCAACAATTAAAATATCATTTTGGCCTTTAATCTTTTCTAAATAATTAACATGGCCAATATGTAAAAGATCAAAACATCCATTCGTAAAAATAATTCTCTTGCCTTTTTTTCGAAAAATAACAATTTTCTTCTTTAGAATATCTAGACTTACAATTTTCTTTTGAGTATTCATTTCTTGCTAAACTTTCTTTCGACAAGCTCACAAATAACATGAGCCAAGCAAATGTGAGATTCTTGCACTCTCGCCGTATTTTTTGATGAAACAATAATACTGATATCAGACGCCCTAGCAATCAACCCGCCAGTTCCGCCGGTCAATGAAATTGTTTTCATTCCAATTTTCTTTGCCGTCTTAATCGCCTCAAAAACATTCTTAGAGTTTCCGCTTGTTGACAAGCCGATTGCGATATCTTTAGACGTACCTAGACCCTCTAGCTGACGCGAAAAAACAACATCAAAACTATAATCATTAGCCAACGCTGTCAAAATAGACGTGTCTGTCGTTAAAGCAATCGCAGGAATTGATTTTCGTTCTTTCTGAAACCGTCCAATAAACTCTGCTGCTACGTGTTGGCTGTCTGCCGCAGACCCTCCGTTTCCAAACAAAATAATCTTCCCGTCTTTTTTAAGCGTTTTTCCAATAGCATCAACCGCCCTAACAAGCGTATCAATATTATCTTCAACTGCTTTTTGTTTAACCGCGATAGAATCTGAAACAATTTGACGGATTATTTCTTTCATAAAAATCTTTCTATTTTTTTATTCAGCAAAAAAACATTTTGCCATATCATAAATTTCCATATTAACTGTTTTTCGTTTCTCAATAGCACGTTCAATAGGAACTGATTGAATCACATTATGATGAAGACTCACCATCTGACCAAACTTTTCTTCTTTTGCCAAATTAACCGCATGAACTCCAAAACGCGTTCCAATAACTCGATCATACGCAGATGGTGTTCCGCCTCTCTGAATGTAGCCCAAAACACTTACGCGCGTGTCATACCCTGTTTGTTTTTCAATGGCTTTTGCAATAAATTCACCAACGCCACCAAATCGAAATTTCTTTCCTAAACTCTCATTAAACTCTGGATGATCTTTGCACTGTGCACCCTCAGCAACAACAATAATGCTAAACGTCTTTCCTCTTTGATGTCTCCTTTGAATAGACTCGCAAACCTCTTCGAGATCAACAAGTATTTCCGGAACCATGATAATATCAGCACCTCCTGCAATGCCAGACTCAAGGGCTACCCAGCCTGTATATCGACCCATAACCTCAATAACCATAATACGATGATGGCTTTCTGCTGTTGTATGCAATCGATCAATGCATTCAGTTGCAACATTAACAGCAGTATCAAACCCAAAAGCATAATCTGTTCCGGATAACGAATTATCAATAGACTTTGGGACGCCGATCACTTTAATCACTTTTCTTCGATAAAGTTCAACAGCGACATTAAGGGTCACCTCGCCCCCAACAACAATAAGCGCATCAATTCCGCTGCGCTTATAGTTTTCTTCAATCTTTTTTATTTGTTCCGGATTATCTAATGGATTAATACGACTTGTTCCAAGAAGCGTTCCACCCCGATCAAGAATGCCAGATGTTTGCTTTAAATCCAATACTTTCATGTCATTGTCGATAAGTCCGAGCCATCCGTTCTTAACTCCAGTGATCACATAACCTTCTTGCATTCCTTTTCGGACAATAGCTCGGATAACAGAATTTAACCCTGGACAATCAGCACCGCCAGTTAAAATGCCTATCTTTTTCATAAACACCCTTACCTGTTGTTCTATTTACGATATCCCTGAAAAGGAACGGAAAGATTCTCTTTCTGTTCTACTTCATCACTTTTTCGGCTCTGTTCTTTTCCAGACGAAGGAACAATTTTCGTGACATGAATCTTGACACTGACATTTTCTTCAATACCTAAAACATCTTGAACCCGTCCCTTGATTAATTCCTGCAACCGCGCTGTCATATCTGGAATACTCACATCCGATTTTAAAACCAGTCGCGACGTAACCTCGATACCTTTTTTTGTAGCCAAAATACTTGGCTTAATTTCTTTAACTTCAGAAATTTTAGCAACTGCACGCTTAATCATATCCTCTAAAGCACTCAATGAAATGCTAACGCGTCCTGAAGGATTATCAAACGCAATCACTTTTTCCTTTTGCTGACCACCAATAATAATGCGTGCAAAAAGAAGACTTAAAAACATAACAACCACTGAAATAACACTAATCACAAAACATAAATTCGTATCATTATAGACAGCATCAAGATAGTCATTAGCCTCTATCAGTGCTATCGTGTGTGTTGTAAATGAAACAACAAGACTTCCAACAAACAAAATAATAACACTATAAAACAACATAGCAAGACGAGTAAACACTCTCATTAAGCCCCCCCTTCGATACCCTGAATATTAATATGGACATCTTTTAAGTTAATATCTGTTGTTTTCTCAATCGCATCGCGGATAGCATCTTGAAGCTGACGAGATGCGTCTGGAATATTAACACCATACTGAACACAAATTCGAACCTCAATGCTAACTTCGTTATCCTTATCAATCGTGACAATGATTCCGGAATAATTTCTTTTACGAAAAATATTTAAAAGACCTCCCATAAAGCTTTCTGAAGCAACAGCAATTCCTTCTGCCTCGTGCACAACAGACAAAACAATATCAGCTAAAACTTTTTTGTGAATTTGAATAGACCCATAGTCAACTTGTTGATCTTGTTTCATTTTAAGCATCTCCTTAATGAAATATTCAAAAGTTATTTGTGTAAATCGGTTTCTGTCTTTGCCATTTTCTCTAAGAAATTTGTAGAAACGGTTCCTTTTAAGAAATCTGGATTCTGAAGAATTCTTTTATGAAAATTAACTGTCGTCTTAATTGGCGCAATATAAAATTCATCTAACGCTCTAACCAATGTTTTAATAGCTTCTGCTCTTGTTTTCCCGTGGACAATAAGTTTTGCAACCATCGAATCATAAAATGGACTAATCATATATTTCGGATAAATATGTGTATCAACGCGAACGCCTGGACCTCCGGGCAAATTAAGCTCTTCAATTCTTCCTGGACATGGCATAAAATTATTATCAGGATCCTCAGCATTAATACGGCATTCAATAGCAGCCCCAGAAATTTTAACATCTTCCTGTTTAATTTTAAGCTTTTCTCCAGCAGCAGCGCGAATCTGTTCTTTTACAATATCAACACCGGTAACCATCTCTGTGACGGGATGCTCAACCTGGACGCGTGTATTCATTTCCATGAAATAAAAAGAACCATCTTCGTCTAGCAAGAATTCTACAGTTCCAACACCCCGATAGTTAACAGCCTTTGCACCCTTCACAGCCATCTCTCCCATTTTCTTGCGCAACTTACTACTTAACGCTGGAGAAGGCGCCTCTTCTAAAAGCTTCTGATGTCGTCTTTGAATGCTGCAATCCCTCTCGCCAAGATGAATTGTGTTTCCATAATTATCTGATAAAAGTTGAATTTCGATATGCCGAGGATTCGTAATAAATTTCTCAATATAAACATCTGGGTTCCCAAAACTTGCCTCAGCCTCTGTTTGGGCCATAGTTAAAGAACTCACGAGGGTCACGTCGTTATGACATACACGCATCCCCTTGCCACCACCGCCTGCTGTTGCTTTAATAATAACAGGATACTTAATTGTTTTAACAAGCTTCATGGCTTCTTCTTTATTCTTAACAATAGAATTTCCACCTGGAGTGACAGGCACACCCGCTTTTTTCATAACATTTCGGGCAGAAACTTTGTCTCCCATCATACGCATTGATTCAGGCGTTGGCCCAATAAAAGTAATGTGGCATGATTCGCAAATCTCAGCAAAATGTGCGTTTTCTGCTAAAAATCCATATCCAGGATGAATAGCTTCAACATTTGCTATCTCGGCAGCAGAAATAATAGCTGGAATATTTAAATAACTTTCTTTGCTTGGGGCTCTTCCGATACAAACAGCTTCATCAGCAAACCGGACATGCAAAGAATCCCGATCTGCCTCAGAATAAACAGCAACGGTGCTGACCCCAAGCTCTTTGCAAGCACGAATAATGCGAAGAGCAATTTCCCCTCGATTAGCAATTAAAATTTTTGAGAACATAAGCGTAAGATGTTAAACCGGTTCAATGAGAAACATAACTGTGCCAAATTCAACTGGCTCAGCGTTCTCAACTTTAATTTCAGAAATTTTTCCTCGAACTTCAGATTTGATTTCATTCATAAGCTTCATCGCCTCTAAAATACAAAGAACTTGTCCAATTTCAACAGTTTGTCCAACCTCAACAAACGGCGGCGCATCTGGCGATGGCGCACGATAAAATGTTCC
Source organism: Candidatus Omnitrophota bacterium (assembly GCA_028693815.1). Taxonomy (NCBI): domain Bacteria; kingdom Pseudomonadati; phylum Candidatus Omnitrophota; species Candidatus Omnitrophota bacterium. Next base: position 5,284 of record JAQUUP010000007.1, on the reverse strand, counting down.
AACCATTGGCGCTTTAACTTCTTTCAAGCCCGAAACTGTAGACACCGCTGCAACAGCCTCGACCGCTGGCCCAGAACCAACCGCAGGAGCACCTCTATATTCTGCAACAGGATTTGAAACAATAACAGGCGCACCTGTTGGCCCTTTGTTAATTTTAATCTTAGATCCTTCCCTCTCCAGCTCAATTTGAGAAAGATCATTTTCATTCATTAACTTAATAATTTCTTTAATCTCTTTTAAATTCATTTCTTCACCCTTTCAACATAGGTTCCCGTTCTTGTGTCGACTTTAATCCATTCTTCATTTCCAATAAAAAGCGGAACTAAAATATCTGCACCGCTATCAATTTTTGCTGGCTTAGTTCCAGCACGAGCAGAATCACCTTTAAGGCCAGGCTCAGTTTCAACAACTTGAGCTTCAATAAAATTTGGTAAACTAATTTTTAAAACTAAACCCTCATAAACATGACCAGTCACATTAAGATTGTCCTGCAAATACTTAATATCATCACCCAATAAATCTTCAGAAATAATCTGCTCTTCAAAGGTAGATTGATCCATCAAATGAAGACTCTTACCTGAGCGATACAAAAACTGCAATGTTCGTTCTTCTAAAAAAATATCATCGAGCTTTTCTGAACTTTTAAAAGTCCTCTCGATGACAAGTCCTGTCTTAAGATTTTTTAATTTAACGCGAACAAACGCACTGCCTTTTCCTGGCTTAACATGGCTATAATCAATAACAACGTAAATATTGTCATCAACCCTTAAGCCCATGCCAGATGTAATTTGATTTATCGTTATTGTCACAACAACCTTTAATACTAATATTTATATTAAAAAGAATATTAAATTATTCGCTTAAAATTCTACATCCGCTAGATGTTACCAGAACCATGTCTTCAATCCGAATGCCAAATTGCCCAGGAAAATAAACACCTGGCTCTACAGTAAAAACCATTCCCGCTTTCAGCTCTAAAAGATTCTTTGAAGATATTACTGGAGCCTCATGAACTTCTAGCCCTACTCCGTGGCCTAAAGAATGAACAAAAAATTTGTCTATCTTGTTTTCTTTGAGAAAGTTACGTGCCTGCTGATCAATATCGCGGATCAATACACCAGGTTTAATTCTTTGAATTGCTAATCGCTGCGCTTCTCGCACAAGATGATAAACATCCCTTATAGATTGGGGTATTTTACCCAAAAAGAACACCCGTGTCAAGTCAGACTTGTAACCATCAATATCAATTCCCATATCAACAACAATAGGTTCTCCTCGTCGAATTTCTCGATTTGTAATGCGGGCGTGAGGAAAACAAGAATTAGGTCCAGAGGCAATAATCGGCCTAAACGAAAACTCAGCATTATGACTTTTGACATAACGCTCAAGTTTAATTAAAATCTCTTGCTCAGTCACCCCTGGACGTATAATTCTCTTGAGATATTCATAACATTTTAAGTTAAGCGCGATCGATTTATCGATCTTTCTGACTTCTTGCCGTGTCTTAACCATACGAATCTGCTCAATTAATCCATCAACTGGAATAAGATTAACTTTTCGCTTCATTGCTTTACGCAATTTTTGAAAAGAAAAAACAGAAATATGCTGATCATCAAACCCTAACCGTTTTATTCTTAACTGCAACGCTAAATCAAAAACAGAAACAAACATTGATTTGGAATATTCAACAATTTCAATACCTTTTTTCAAGTTCTTCTTAAGTTCTGAAGTATAGCGAGCATCTGTAATATAAAATAATTTTTTCGAGGAAATCAAAAGCCAAGCATCTTCACAAGGGAAACCAGTTAAATATGCAATATTAACACTTTTTGTTACAAGAAAAGCATCAATATCCAATTTGTCTAAAACAACGCTTATATTTTTTCTGAATAAATTCACTTCTTTAACAAAGGTAAGATTGCTTGAAGACCCAGAACATAACTATGAGGACCAAATCCACAAATCTGCCCAGTACTAACAGGAGAAATAAGCGACGTCTGCCGAAATTCTTCACGAGCATAAACATTAGATAAATGAACTTCCACAGTTGGCAAATCAACAGCAGCAACAGCATCTCGAATAGCAATGCTTGTATGCGTATATGCAGCAGGATTAATCAAAATTGCATCAAACCCATTTTTAGGAGCACTACCAATAGCATCAACAATTTGCCCTTCATGGTTCGTTTGTATATATTCCAGACTTACTCCACTTTCTTTCGCACTCTTTTCAAGCATCGCATTAATATCCAAAAGTGAAGTTTTGCCGTAAATATCTGTTTCTCTCGTTCCTAAAAGATCAAGGTTTGGTCCATGAATAACTAAAATTTTATTCATTGCGCTTCCTTTCATTAACAAACTTTATGCACATCATTCCAAATTCTAAAACCAACACTCTATGTTTCCAATACAAAATTAAACCGTCATATCGAGCAAGGTAAAATTTTTAAAACTTCTAATCAGCTGCCTATGTTATTTCCGTTTTCGGTGCTGTTTGATCAACATACTTCATCTGAAGCTCATAAATAGAAACATTAAGCAAGTTGTCTTCTTGCGGCTCTAAATTTCCTTTTGTTTTGTCTCGCAACATGACCAAGGTATCAATAATAAATTTAGCTTGTAAAAGATTTGTTTCCTTCTTTTTAGTCACAGGGCTCTCGATTTCTCCTAAAAATATCATAGCCTGAAACCCTAAGCTTGAAACATATGATAAGAAATCTATTTTTACCTGATCATTTGTCTCTTGGTTCTTTTCCATAAATTTTAGAATAACACCGGTTATGACTGTTGTCAATAAACGAAGCGATGAGAAATTTATTCAACTTCAAAAGAAATAACGACATTAAAGGAAAGCTCTGGATACTTTAAATCTTCAGGAAAAGACGGAAACGGACTGGCCTGCTGTACACTTCGAATGCTAATCCGACGAAGATATTGATTAGCATTAGTGCGCTCCTCGATAATTTTAATATCCTTTAGAACACCGTCACTTTCAATAATAAAAGTTATATATATCTCTCCGGCGTCAAATTGCTCATAATTATCATATGCTTTTTCCCGAATACGGTTTCGAATATCTTGATAATATTTTGTATAAAGCGGGTTTTTAATATTCTTCGAATCGATCTCGGGAACAGAGATTTTACGCTTTGCTTTATCTGATTTCGCACTTTTCGGCTTAGTATTTGGATGGATTAAATCATCAGCAAGTTTTGACATATCTTTCATAAAAGATGACAAATTTGACTTTTGTTTCGTTAGCTCTTGTGTGCTTTTTTCAAGATTAACCTTTATGTCGCGTGCTTGCTTCTTCTCTCGGTCAACCACCTCTTTTTGAATAGTAATCCTTGGATAAACAACTTCAATGCTGTTAATTGGATTGGCCTGAAAATGAATATTAGAATAAGACATTCTCGCTAAAATTCCAATATGGATAATCAGCGAAAAGGCAAGGGCATATTTAAATATCTTGTCTTCCATAAAATCGAGCTCTTACTTTGGTTTTTTACAAACACCAAACTTGTTTTATGATAAAAATAAAAAAACGAATTGTGTCAATGAAAGGGTTGATCTTGCTTAACTCATTTCGATAAATGCTTTGAACAGGAATTGAATAAATTTTGAATCCTTTACGACTAGCTTTAATCAAGACCTCCGTCTCAATTTCGAAATCTGATGACGAAAGTTTGATCACCTTCAAAATTTTTGTACTAATATACCTAAAGCCACATTGCGAATCTGGAACTTTTTGCCGACATATTGCAGATATTAGTGACGACATCGCTTGATTCGTTAAGCGTCGGATAAGCGGCATATTGTCGCAATTTTTCATTCGGCTTCCAGAAACAATGCTTTCTGAATGTTGTTTTGCTATTTGAATAAAACTATCAATTTCACAAACCGCATGCTGACCATCTCCATCCATAGCCACAACACCATCGTACCCATTATCAACGGCATAAGCAAATCCATCACGCAAAGAAACGCCTTTGCCTAATTTTTCACAATGATGAATAATCACGGCACCCTTTTCTTCAGCGATTTTTCCAGAATCATCAGCCGATCCATCATCAATGACAACAACATCTAAACTCTTACAACGAATTTCTTGAACTAAATTACCAATCGTTGCTGCCTCATCATGAACTGGGATTACAACACAGATTCTCATTCGACCCAGAACCTCTGAAACATAAACCATTGTGTTGGATACGCACGTATCTTGCTTTCAATAACTGAAACATATTTCTTGATCATGTCGGATTGCTCTGTTTTAGAATGCCCGTTTTTCGATGGGAAAATTGGCTCTTCAAAAAATAATGTAAAACAATCGTTTTTCTCTCTAACTAAGAATGCGGGAATAATCGGCGCCCCTGTTTTAAGCGAAAAAGCAGCTGGTCCTCTCGGAAAAATTGTTTTTTTACCAAAAAAATCAACAACTTCACCATTTGATTTAAAATCACGATCTGCCAAGAGCGCTACTATTCGGTTTTGCCGCAACCCTTTAATGCATTCTCGAATTGCAACATTATTAGGAACAATGGTCATTCCTTCAATCGCGCGCTGCTCATTAAATAAATCATTAACAGATCTTTCCTTGTGCGGCAATGCAACTGCGATCGGCGGATACCCTAATTTACTAATCACGCATCCCCCAAGCTCCCAGTTACCCATATGCGCAGTTAAAAGGATCGCACCCTTTTGATTCTTTAAAACTTCTGTTAAACGATCAATATTTTTAATAGTAATGTGGTCGCTCACATATTGGTCGCTTAACTTTCTTTCAATTTTAAAGAAATCAATAAGGTATTTTCCAAAATTACGAAAAACCTCCCTCGCAAAATACGATAGCTTCTCTTCTGAAGAAAGAATTAGTTTCAAATTATTCTTAACAATACGACGATCTCGGGAACAAAGATAATAATGCACGTCAGACATAAAGATGGCAATTTTATACGACAGAGAAATGGGAAGGCATCTAACGCAAAATTGGCCAAATCTATAAAGATAATATTGTATCATTGCTGTAAGATAAGTTTTGCAATATCAAAAGCCGCTTGAATATTGCTGTGCTTAAGAGCAGCCTTGCTCATTAACTTAATTTTTTCTGGATTATCTAAAAGTTCTTTTATTTTTACTCCAAGCTCATCAATGTTCTCAATTTCTATAGCAATCCCTTTTTCCAAAAGAAGTTTTGTATTTCTAGCTTCCTGCCCTGGAATAGGATTAACAATAACCATCGGCATTCCCTTAGCAAGCGATTCAGCTGTTGTCATTCCACCAGG